>JANMST010000380.1:0-3359 GCA_031389635.1 Acidimicrobiia bacterium
TGCTCGAATCCGGCAGCAGGATGGCGCGTCTTCTGGTGGCGGTTCGATCCGAGGAACCGCACAGCCGACTCGACGTCCTGCCCGTGGTCTGGTGGGAGCCCGAGGACGAGTTCGTGGCAGCACCGCCCGATGTCGGCAGCAGAGTCTGGATCACGGGTTCTGTCCAACGTCGATATTGGGAGTCAGCCGACGGTCGACGAAGCAAACTCGAGGTTGTCGCGGTGCACGTCGCCGTTCTCAACGATGACTACCAGATGACCGAATCTGCGGCTCGTTTGGGACATTGACATGCCTCGTAAACTCACGGATGTTCCCCATCCTGAGGAGGTGTTGTGATGTCCCATCGAGACTCGAAGTGGTATTGGACGGACGATCTAGCGCGCCTCCTGGAGAGTGTCGGCCGCAGCGACGCGGTTATCCATCGCTGGATTACCGAACCGGTGGCGGTCCGGGGTCAGGGTGAGGCGATTGCGGTTGCCGAAGCACTTCTGGCCGACGAGAGCGACGAGGTCCTCTTAGCTGCCTGACATCAAATCGACGACCGACCTTCGTCGGGTCGTCGATTTGATGTGGCGGTCGGAACGGCACAAGCTGATCCTCGATGTCCCGCCTGCTCCGGAGCCCGCGCTGGTTGCTTGGTCACGTCCTGGTGATCGCTGTATGCGTTCTCTTTGTCAATCTCGGGTTTTGGCAGGTTCGCCGCCTGGAGGAGCGGCGTCTCGAGAACATCGTCATGGCGAACCGGCTGGCCGCCGACCCCGTACCGATCGAAGACTTGATCGTCGGTGCCGGTACCGATCTCGACTCGCTCGGGTTTCGGGGTGCGACCGCCACGGGCGAATTCGAGCCGAGCGAAGAGGTTCTGGTTCGCTCCCAGGTCCACGAGGGCACGGCAGGGTGGCATGTGATCACGCCGCTGGTTTTGCCGGATGGACGAGCTGTCCTCGTCAACCGCGGCTGGGTCCCACTCGAAATGGACGCGGTCCCGGTCCCGGCGGCCCCGCCGGTCGGGGAGGTCACCGTCTCCGGATGGATCAATCTCACCCGGCTCCGTCAGACGGGCGGAGCGACCGAGCCCGAGGGCCGCCTGACCCATATTGCCCGAGTCGACGTAGATCGCCTCCAGCAACAGATCCCGTTCGAGCTGCTGCCGGTCTACATCGTTGCCGATGAAACAGAGATCACACTCCCGATCGCTGTGGCTCAACCGGTCACCAGCGACGAAGGTCCCCACCTTCTCTACGCGATTGAGTGGTTCTCGTTCACATTGATCTCGGTAGTCGGATACTTCTTCCTGCTGCGACGCGCTATGCGCCGATCAGGGGTCGTCAGCGGTAGTGGCGAGCTTGGCAAGGCCTTCGATGATGGTCACGTTGCGTAGCGCGCTCAGTAGGTCTGGATCTATTTTCACTTTGGCGCTCCGGCTTCCAGCGCCGAGAATCACCCAATCAAGCGCCATCACGCGGGCGTCGACCCAGACTGGAAGACCTTCCGGTAGACCGAACGGGGTGACCCCGCCGATCATCATCCCGGTGAGGCCCACCGTCTCCTCGGCGGGGGCGAACGATGCCTTCTTCACATCGAGTCGCCGACGGACCTCGCCGTTGACATCGAGGCGATCGGTGGCAAGCACGACACACGCCACATGGCGACCTTCGGGGCGTCGGGAGGACACCACAATCGTGTTGGCCGAACGATTGAGGGGAATGTCGTAGGCCTCACAGAAGGCAGCAGTGTCGGCCAAATCGGGGTCACAGGCCATCACCTCATAGGGTCGGCCAAGCCGATCCAGGGATTCGATCACGCGCAAGTCCGGGTGGGCTGTCGACAAGGGGTGGGGGAGTGTACCGGTGGCTAAGGTCGCCCTATGGCCAGGGTGACCGTGGTCGGGAGCGTCAATCTCGATCTCGTAATGCGTGTTCCCAGGTTGCCGGTCGCCGGCGAAACCGTCAGTGACGGGAAGTTCTCCCGTCATCCCGGTGGAAAAGGGGCCAATCAGGCACTGGCAGCCCGACGGCTCGGCGCCACTGTGAGCCTCGTAGCCGCGGTGGGTGACGATGAGACTGCCGAGGCGGCGCTGATTTTGCTCGAGGAGGCTGGAGTCGATCTGGCGAGGTGCTGGATGCACGAAACCCTTCCCACCGGCGTGGCGGTGATCCTGGTCGATTCGCACGGAGAGAATCAGATAGCAGTGGCGCCGGGCGCCAACCGCAGCCTGACGGCCGATGCCCTCGAGCTTGGCTCCGAAGAGGCAATCATGTGCCAGCTGGAGATCCCCATCGAGACGGTTCAGGCCGCAGCCGCCTCGACCACCGGGTTCTTCTGCCTGAATGCCGCTCCCGCCGGCTCCGTGCCGAAGGAAGTCTTGAAGCGGGCCGATCTGGTGGTGGTCAACGAGGTAGAGCACGCCACCCTCGGGGTGGACCTCAGCGAAGTCCGCGGCCTGGTGGCTCTCACCCTCGGGAGCGCCGGGGCGACCCTTTATCGCCACGGGCGAGCAGTTGCCAAAGCGACCCCGCCGCGAGTGGAGGTTGTTGACGCCGTCGGAGCGGGTGACTGCTTCGTGGCGGCATTGACCGTGGGTCTGCTCGATGGCCTCTCGCCTGATCTGGCGTTACAGCGAGCGGTCGTGGCCGGGGCTCTGGCCACGACGATCGAAGGGGCCCAGGCGTCGATGCCGACTCGTGCAGAAGTCGATGCCCTGATGGCCCATTGACCTGATCCACCGTGACATGATGCCTTTATGAGCACCCCGATCATCATCGACTGCGATCCCGGGCACGACGATGCAATTGCCCTTCTCCTGGCCCTGGCGAGCCCCGAGGTCAACCTGCTCGGCGTGACCACTGTCGCCGGCAACAGCACCCTGGAGAAGACGACCATCAACGCCCTCAAGGTCCTCGAGTTGTGCGACCGCAGCGACGTTCCCGTGGCGGTCGGGGCCTCTCGACCGTTGGTCCGGGAGTTGGTCGTGGCCGAGCACATCCATGGCAAGAGCGGGCTCGACGGTCCCGATTTGGCAGACCCGGTGACGCGGCCGATTCCGGGGCATGCGGTCGACTTTCTCGCCGACCGGATCCTTGCGTCTCGAGAACCGGTGACGCTGATCCCGGTCGGGCCACTGACCAACATCGCCCTCCTTCTAAGCCGCTATCCCGAGGTCGTTCGGAACGTGAGCCGGATCGTTTCGATGGGCGGTGCCATCGGAACAGGCAACATCACACCGTCGGCGGAATTCAACATCTACGTCGACCCCGAAGCGGCGCACCGGGTCTATCACTCCGGACTCCCGATCACGATGATCGGACTGGATGTCACCCACCAGGCACTGCTCGATCAGAACCACGCCGAACGGCTCC
>JANMST010000450.1:0-2499 GCA_031389635.1 Acidimicrobiia bacterium
CAACCGGCGTGTTGATTGGAACTGCGACGGCACGCACTTGTCGGGCTCACTCATCGACGTGGCGGCGAAATAGTGGATGTGGTTCGTCCCGCCCTCGGCCAGGTAGGCCGTTTCGACTATCGCCGCCAGCTTTCGCTCGTCCATCCCGACCTCAACCTGATCAACGATGGCCTCCATCGCCTGGTCAGTGAGCCGGGCGGCCACCTCCAGCCTCTCGATCTCTTCGGGCGACTTGACCAATCGCAGTCGCTGGTACTCAGCGTCGAGTTCTACCAACTCGCCCACCGAGCCCGCCAGCATCAGGTGGCCTCGATGGCGCAGCGGTCCCACCACCCCGACTCGCTGACCCGGCTTGACACGCGCCCGAAGTAGCTCTTCGAGCCGGGCGATCGTGGATGGCCCACCCCATTCCACCTCGCAGTCAGAGGCGATGGTCCGCGCGTTGGGCAAGTGGTTGTAGTGCTGGACAAAGAGGCGTGGTGTCTCCTCAGGGGTCAGAAGCAACGCTGCTTCCGTGGTGACCGGCCAATCCGTAAGCCAGGGAACGGCCGACCCCACGCGCTCGGCGCCATATGCCACGAGATGTGACACGCCGGCGGACCCCATCAATCCGACAATCGACTGGCGGCGTTTCACCAGCTCCTTCTTGCTGAATCTCGGATAGAGATCGTCGACCACGGGGATGACCATATTGACGAACTACGAACCGTGCGTGGCGCTCAGCCTTTTCAACCGACGGGCTTGATCGAGTTCACGTCGCCGACGACCGTCCCCACCCCGGCGGCGGCCGCGAGGTCGAGGAGATGGGACGCCACGATGAGGTCCTGCGCCCCGTTGCCGACAGACTTGAACAATGTGATCTCGTCTTCCGTGACCCGGCCATCGGCTCGCCCGGTGACGACGGCGCTCAGCTCCTCGGCCCGATTCGGGTCGAAGCCGTTTGCGACGACGGCCTGGTGGGCGTCTCCCGCCTCGTCGAGCACCAAACCGACCGAGTCGCACACCACCCGATCGAACATGGCGAACACCGCCGGGTCGATTTCGACCCGATCACGGCTGGCCGGACCGACCGAGTTGACGTGCATCCCCGGTTGGAGGTGCTCGGCGAGCAGGACGGGAGAGAGTGCCTTCGTCGCCAAGGTCACCAGAGTCGCTCCCTCGAGGGCCCCTTTCAGGGTGGCTGCCTCCACGAGGCGGCCGTCCATGAACCCTGACATCTCCGCCACGAATGCCGCCCGATTCTTGGGGGTGCGGGCGAACACCCTGAGCTCTGAGGCTGGACGGACCAATTCGATCGCCCGCAGTTGACCGCGTGCCACCGGACCGGTCCCCACGATCGCCGCTACCTTCACGTCCCGAACCGCAAGGTGATCGGTGGCCACGGCAGAGACCGCCCCTGTACGCAGGTTGGTGATCTCGAGCGCGTCGACGATGCCCATCAACTCGCCGGTGCTGAGGCTGTGAACGTAGATCGTGTATCGCATGCCAACGCCTTCGGTTCGATGCAGCACCTTGAAACCGAGGAGGTCCCTGATCTTGATGAACGCGGGCAGCGAGCGGAGCCAACCGGTGGGATGCGTCAGGTCGATGCGGCCGAAGCCGATCTCCCCGGGCTCGGGAGGCAGGGAGAAGAGTTCGCGCATCGCATCGAGCACCATGCGGTCGTCGATAAGGGCGTCGACGGCCGTCGCGTCGAGGATCCTCATCTCAGGCGGGGTTGCGGCCGGAGAAGAACTCGGCGAAGGGCTCGTCGGCCGGGGCGATGCCCGCTTTGCGCAAACCCTCGGCGGAAGTTCTCATCTGGCCTTCCGATAGCTTCATCGCAGGCTGACGAATTGGCCCACCGTTATACCCGTTGAGCCAGGCCTGGAACTTCCAGAGATAGCGGTGCACGAGGTTGGCGCCATCGGAGCTCATCGTCGCTGAGCGTGCGTTGCGGGCGGGCTGGATGCGCCAGTACTCCTCCATGGCCTGGCGGATGTCGCCGCCGCGGAGCAGCTCAAGCAGCCGGGGGACATACGACCCGTAGTACTCGTAGTTGCTCGTCCCCATCCATTGCATGCCGAAGAGGTCAACCCACATGGGGGCATTGAACTCCATCGGATCGGAAAGCAAGACGTCTGCGTTCTCGAGACGACGGAAGGTCTCATACGTGTTTGTGGTCTGCTGGCGGCCCACCTCGTATTTCACCGCCACGATCGTGTCCACCTTGGTCAACCGCTCGAGAACGCCGGCAGGGAAGCCACGGACGTCGAGGCGTCTCAGATTGGAGTGCTCGACGACGAAGAGGACGACCGCCAGATCGGTCGCCTCGCAGATCGCAACGGTGTAGTCCTCGACCTGCTGGGCAGATGTCGGATAGAAGCTGTTGGGGTGCCCGAGCAGCAGCCCGTCGATCCCGATGGAGCGGGCGTCGTTGGCCATCGTGATGATGTCCTCCGCCGTGTCGAATGCTCCCTGGAGGAGGAACCGCTGCCGACCCGCCGCCTCGTCGCGAAC
>JANMST010000470.1:0-3987 GCA_031389635.1 Acidimicrobiia bacterium
CCGAAATGAGAGTGAGGAGACCAAGCCAGGGATCGAGGGAGAAGATCAGGATCACGGTTCCGACCAGGAGCAATGACACGCCGGTTCCATAGGGCAAGGGCCCGAGAATCCAGATCGCCTGACTGGCGTCTGAGTCGGTGACGGCCAAAAGGTCACCGGTGGATCGGCGCGAGATCCAGCCGAGCTTCAAATCGAGTTGATGCCTGATGAGCCGCAGGCGGATGTCTGCCTGGGTGTTTTGCTGGAGCCAGGAGGCACCGAAGCGGCGCATGACGATTCCCGTTGCCTTCCATACTGCAACGCCCAGAACCGCAGCGATGGCGGGCAGCAAGCGGCCATCGATCGATTCGCCGTCGTCAAGGACCGGGATGACGAGACTGTCGGTGATCCGACCGATCACGTAGGCGCTGAGGATGATGGCCGAAGCGAACATCGCCGCTCCTGTGACCGCCCTGAAAAAAGGCTTTGGTCGACGCCGGACGAAGCTCGAGATCAGTTTCAAGCCGCGTCGGAGGACCTCAAATGGAGACGCGGGTGGCACACGGGTGGTCATGGGGAAACCCGAGTTTAGAAGCGACGCCTTTTCGAATTCTCCGGATTACTCGCGGTGCAGCCCGCTGCCGGGGATCTCGAGGTGGAGGGAGCGGTCGAGGTGAACGTGGCGGCCCGCAACAGGGGCATGGGCCGGGTCGTCCACCACAAAACGTCCGTCAGCAGCCTGAACCACCTTGATTCCGTAGGCAAGAGCCAGGTTCTCGGGCGATAGGGCCTCCAGCGGCGGCCCGAATGCAATGACCCGGCCGGCCATGAGGACCGCCCAATCGGCGGCGAGGGCCTGGGAGACGTCATGAGTCGTCAACAACACAGTCCGACCGGCACTGCGCTCGTCGGTGATGACTCGCTCGATCGCCGCCGAGGAAACGAGGTCGAGCCCCATCAGAGGCTCGTCAAGGAGCAACAAACGGTGGTCCTGGGCAAGTCCCTGAGCAACAAACACCCGCTGGCGCTGACCCCCTGACATCTCGTGAAGCGAACGCCGGGCCAGATCGGCGATGCCGAGGGCCTCCATGGCGCGTTGGACCGCCGCCCGGTCGTCTGCGCCCAGCCGGCTCACCAGGCCCCTGCTGGCATAGCGACCCATCGTTACGACTTCCCGAACCGAGATGGGGAGAGTGTCGTTGACGTTGGTGGCCTGGAGGACATAGGCAATCGGATCTGTTGAACCCATGCCAGCTTCACCGAGCATCTCCAGCGTTCCCGCGGTGGGCCGGAGGAGACCGGCCAGCAGATTGAGAAGCGTGGACTTTCCGGAACCATTGGGACCGATGACTGCGGTGACGGCGCCCGACGGCAACTGGAACGAAGAGGCGGCGATCGCCACGTTGCCGTCGATCACCGCTTCGAGGTCGGTGCCGATCACAGCCCATGTCTCGCGATGGGATGGAGGTTGGGCGCTCACCGGCAACTCCCGCACAGTCCCTCGACTTCGAGACTGTGCCCTCGCACCTGGTAGCCCGCCTTGCGACCGGCGGTGGCGACGAGACCGAGGAGCTGCTCTTCGGCAGTGGCCTCGAGCTCGAAGTCACCCATCGCCCCACATTCCATGCAGACCAGATGGTGGTGGTGGCCGCTCAGCCACTCAGCCAACTCGTAGCGCGCGACCTTGCCCTGCCCATGATGAAGCGACAGCAAGCCGGCTTCCTCGAGCATCGCCAGTGAGCGATACAGAGATGAAAGCGGAACGGCGCGACGCAGCCTCTGATGAAGATCGGCCGCCGATTGAGGGCCGGCGGCGATCTGAAGCGCACGGACGACCGCCCTCCTGCCGCCGGTGTATCGGATATCCCTCTCGGCGAGATACTCCCGAATGGTCTCGTCGATCTCCCGTTCCTTCATCTGCGCTCCGGTGCTAGGGTTCCGATGTGTGTTTTGATAATGATTCTCATTATAGCGGAAGATTGCGAAATGCAATAGCCGCCGTGTTGACGGTCAGCCTGGTGCTGGTCGGCGCCTGCTCCACCAGTGGAGATGAGACTCCCACCGACAAAGTCAAGGTCATAGCCACCACGAGCATCCTCGGTGATGTCGTCAGCCGACTGGGAGGGGACGGGATCGAACTCGAGGTGATGATTCCCCGGGGCGTTGATCCCCACGACTTCTTTCCTTCGGCTCAGCAGGTGGCAGCGATCTCATCGGCTGACCTGGTGGTTGCCAACGGCCTCTCACTCGAGGAAGGACTCGCAGACGTCCTGGCCCAGGCGGAGAGCGAAGGCATCACCGTGATCGAGGTGGGCCCAGAGGTCGATCCGCTCCCGTCTCCTGAAGGAGAGAGCGACGGTCATGGTGGCTTCGATCCCCATTTCTGGCAGGACCCGATCAGGATGAAACGGGCCGTCGATGTCATCGGCCTTTGGCTCGTGACTGTCGGAGTGGCCGAAGCAAAGGACCTTACGCCTGAGTACAAGGCAGAGATCGATGCGACCTACGCCGACATCGTGACAATTCTGGACCGGATCCCGAGCGAGCGCAGGTTGCTCGTGACCAACCATGACGCCTTCGGATATTTCGCCGAACGCTACGGCTTTGAGGTCATCGGCACCATCATCCCCGGTGGCAGCACCCTGGCTGAGCCGTCATCGGCCGAGATCGCGGCGCTGGTGGAGACGATCGTCTCCAACAATGTTCCCGCCATCTTCGTGGAGAACATTGGCAGCGTCGGCGTGGCCGACATCCTGGCTGAAGAAACCGGCACCGACATCCAGGTAGTCCAGCTGGTGAGTGACGCCCTCGGCGAGCCCGGTTCGGAGACCGGCACCTATCTTGGGATGCTCCTGCACAACGCATCCGCTATCGCCGGCGCCCTGAGCGGATGATGGACTGGCTGACAGAACCTTTCGCCCTCGGATTCCAGCAACGCGCCCTGGTGGCGGGCGTCCTGGCCGTACTGGTTTCTTCTGTCGTCGGAACCTGGGTAGTCCTTCGAGGCCTTGCCTTCATCGGCGATGCATTGGCGCACGGGGTTTTGCCCGGCGTGGCGATCGCGGTCCTGGTTGGGTTCGACCTGATTCTCGGGGCGGTGGTCTCGTCGGTGGCGATGGTTGCCGGCATCAACCTCGTCCACCGGCGGGCCCGGCTGACAGAGGACACGGCTATAGGTCTCCTGTTCGTCGGCATGCTCGCGCTCGGTGTGGTGCTGATCTCGCGAACATCTTCTTATACGGGAAGCCTCACCGGAATCCTCTTCGGTGACATCCTCGGTGTCTCCCGAACAGACCTCGTCATCCTGGGCGGAGGAGCGCTGCTTGCCCTCGTCTTGTCGGCGATCCTCTACCGCCCCTTCCTCGCCCTTTGCTTCAACGAGCGCAAAGCAGAGCTTCTCGGGATGATGCCGAAACTCGCTCACGCCGCCATGCTTTCTCTCGTCACGGTGGCAGTCGTCACCAGCTTTCGCACGGTCGGCTCCCTGCTGGTTTTCGGATTGATGGTCGCTCCCCCTGCAACCGCGGCCCTTGTTGCCCGCAGAGTGCCGACCGTCATGCTTGCCGCGCTCGGCTTCGGAGTCGCCGCAGTCGGGGGCGGCCTGCTGATCAGCTACCACTACTCCACTGCCGCCAGCGCCACCATCGCGGCCCTGGCGGTTGCGATCTTCTTCGTGGTGCTCACCGTCAGCGGGTTAAGACGCCGTCCGGCTTGACGAGGGGAACTCCCCCCATGTTTTCGCGCATCAAACGCGGGGTATAGGCCGCGTTTCATGCGCGAAAACAGAGGGGAGGGCAGGCTTCATACAATCGCCAGCGTGCAGATCGAGCCAGGACACTTCTATCTGGGCAGTTTGATCGACGAGGCAGGGG
Organism: Acidimicrobiia bacterium; assembly: GCA_031389635.1. Lineage (GTDB taxonomy): Bacteria > Actinomycetota > Acidimicrobiia > Spongiisociales > ZC4RG35 > DATEEG01. The sequence goes on from JANMST010000470.1 coordinate 3,852, forward strand.
CCAGAACCAAGGCGCTGACCTACGAAGCCGCCGATCTCACGACCCACGGCGTCATCGTCGGTATGACCGGGTCGGGCAAAACCGGACTTGCCATCGACCTTCTCGAGGAGGCACTGCTTTCCGGAATCCCGGCCCT
>JANMST010000476.1:0-2664 GCA_031389635.1 Acidimicrobiia bacterium
GGAACTCGAAGGCTCGTTCGGAGTCGGCTCCGGCAAGACCTATCGCATCGCCGGCGGCAACCAGTTGCTCGCCCAGACCCTGGCCGCGAGCATCAACGACCTCCGGCTCTCCACCCCGGTGGTGGCAGTCCAGCATTCGGCTGCAGCCGTCGAAGTGACGGATACAAAGGCGGACCACCACACGGCCGACGCTGTCGTCATCGCGATACCACTCCCGAGCTTGCGACAGCTCCAGTTCGAGCCGGCACTACCCGATTCGTTGATCGCAGCGATCAGCGCGCTTGAAATGGGAATCGCCGCCAAACTGGTTCAACCGGTCGCTGGAAAGATTCCGACGAGAGCTCGTCAATCCACCGAACTCCCGGTTTGGTTCTGGACGAATGGAGCCTCAGTGTCTTCCTTTGCCGGGACAAGAGAGGCGGTGGAAGGACTGATCGTCGGAAACCAGTGGACCGACCTTCTACGACGGGCAATGCCGGATCTCGCTCCAATCGCCGATCCGGTGATCATCGATTGGGGGGCGGAGGAATGGTCGAGAGGTTGCTACTCGGCATTCGGCCCCGGTCAGCGAAGATTGCTCGACAACTTCGACCGGCCACCCGCACGGATTGAGTTTGCCGGTGAGCACGTCAACGGATCGGGAACGATCGAGGGAGCGGTTCAGAGCGGTATCCGCGCTGCGGCACGCCTCGCGGCCGACGGGTAGACTGAACGGCGGTTCAGGATTCAGAGCAAAGCCTCACAGGAGATGCCATGGCGGTCGGACTGAGCAAAGCTGATCGGGAACTTCAGGCCCGTACCAGGACCTTCGCCGACGAAGAGTTGATCCCTTGGGAAGTCCACGCCGAGATGAACAACGGCGAGATCCCCGAGGATGTCAAGGATCGCCATGAGAAGCTGGCTCGCGAACTCGGTTTGACCGGCATCAACCAGCCGTCCGAGCTCGGTGGCCACGACTACACAACGCTCCAGCAGGTACTGATCGCCGAACAATCAGGCCGGGTCACCAACGCCCTCGGCTGGCTGATAAGCACACCCCCCAGCTGGCTCCCGAAGGTGGCCACGCAGTATCAGATGGAGAGATACGTCCTGCCGACCATCGCTGGCGAGAAGCATGAGTGTTACGCCATCACCGAGGAGAACGCCGGCTCCGATGTGTCCGATCTGGAAGCTACCGCTCGCCGCGACGGCGACGAGTACGTCCTCAACGGCGTCAAGTGGCACGTCACCTCGGCCAATCTTTCGGACTACGTGTTCTTTCAGGGCAAGCTCACGGACGGTCCCAAGGCAGGGCAACACGCCTTGTTCATCGTCGACATGGACGCACCTGGAATCCGACACATTCGCACCCCGGCCTACACCCACACCTACGCCCATCACCACTGGGAGATGGGATTCGAGGATGTGCGGGTGCCGGCGTCGCATCTGGTCGGCCAAGAGGGCGATGGCATGGCCTTTGCCCATGAATGGTTCCGCTTCGAGCGAATGATGATCGCCGCCCGCTGCTGCGGGGCGGCCGACCGTTTGATCGAAGAGGTGACCAGCTTTGCCGAGCAGCGGATCATCGGTGGGGAGAAACTGGCCGACTACCAGGCAATCCAGTTCATGCTGGCCGACTCGCTCACGGAGTTGTGGGGAGCCCGTTTGATGGTCTACGAGGTTGCCCGCGAGATCGACGCCGGCGCCGACGTCAAGTTGATCCACGCCCATTCCTCGATGGCCAAGCTGACAGCATCCGAGATGTCCTATCGAGTGGCGGATCGGGCGGTGCAGATCTTCGGAGGTCGCGGCTACATGCGCGAGAACGTGGCAGAGCGGTTCCTTCGGGAGCTCCGGGTCGACAGGATCTGGGAGGGAGCCTCCGAGATCCAACGGGTCATCATCAGCGATCAGCTGCGCAAGCGGGGCGTCGGAATCACTCGCTGACGGGACTAGCCGGACAGGTTGTCGAGGGCCGCCCGGATTTCCTGCTCATCTCGCAGCCCGGTCCAGCGCTCTACTTCCTGCTTATCGGCTCCGATCAGGACCGTCACAGGTTGGTAAGGGACTGCATACAGCGCGAAGATCTCCTCGCTGGCATCAAGACCCCAGACCATCGATCCCGACGGCATCAACTCGGAGGCCCGCTCGGCGGTCGCTTCGAATGTGCCCTTCCAGGCGACGGCAACAAAGGCAATGCGATCGTCGTACTCCTGGGCCAGGTTGTCGACGACGGGTAACTCCCGTCGACAGGTGGTTCACCACTCGGCCCAAAAGACGAGGTACACGGGACGGGCCTCCTCCGAGAGAACGAAGGTGCCGCCGTCGCCCAGTCCCAGAGTGAAATCGGGGGCAGCATCGCCTGCTTCGGTGACAGTTGACGAGGCCGAAGTGGAAGAGGACGAGGAGGAGCCCTCGGTCGACGGCGGGCTCGCTGTCACGCCGGCGGAGGTGACAGAATCGCCGCATGCCGCGAGACAAAGGGCGGCGACCACTGCGAGAGCGACTGTCCTCGTCATAAGCCGAGGCTACAAGTCCCCGGCTCCTAGTGGTCCGTCGTTGAAATAGCTTCGGTGGTTAGGCTAGCACCACTAACGGGGGTAGTTGGCGTATTGAATGCGTCGTTGTATTGACCATTTCCCAACTCGCCATAAGAAGTAGACCCCCAACACCGAACCGTGCCGT
>JANMST010000488.1:0-7293 GCA_031389635.1 Acidimicrobiia bacterium
TTGGGATAGCTCGATCTCGGATAATTCAGCGGCCGTTGACCCCAACAGGTCGGCATGACGCGTCGTAGTCAACCAGCGGTGGCGGGTTGGCAGGGTCGGCGCAGGCCGGGCATTCCGGATTTCGTTTGACGTGGACTGTCGAGAAGTCCTGCTCGAGGGCGTCGTAGATGAGAAGCCGCCCGGCCAGCAGATCACCGATTCCGAGCAGCAACTTGATTGCTTCCATCGCCTGAATGGAGCCGATGATCCCGGGCAGAACCCCGAACACCCCCGCCTCGGCGCAGTTCGGCGAGAGCTCCGGAGGCGGTGGCTGGGCAAACAAGCAGCGATAGCAAGGGCCTTCATACGGAACGAACACCGAAGCCTGGCCTTCGAACCTGAAGATCGATCCATGCACGACGGGAATCCGCAGGTGCAATGAGGCGTCGTTGATCAGATAGCGGGTGGGAAAGTTGTCGGCGCCATCGACGATGAGGTCACAACCCCCGAGCAGTTCGAGAACGTTCGACGCCTGGAGTTGAGTGCGATGGGCACCGACCTCCACGTCAGGATTGATGCCGGCGATGGTCTGGCGGGCAGATTCGACCTTGGGTCGCCCGACCCGATCGACGCCGTGGAGAATCTGCCGTTGCAGGTTCGAGAGGTCGACAACGTCGTGGTCGATGATGGCGAGATGCCCTACTCCCGCCGCGGCTAGATACAAGGCAACAGGCGATCCGAGGCCTCCGGCCCCGACGATGGCCACCCTTGAATCGAGTAGTCGCTGCTGACCCTTCTCCCCCACTTCGGGAAGTACGAGATGGCGGGCGTATCGCTGGCGCTGGTCGGCGGTGAGCTTTCCGGACGGAGCCTCGACCGGCCGGCGTTGCATCCCCCACAACTGTATGCCCCCGGCCAACGAAGTGGCATTGGTGAAGCCGGCGTCGTGCAACTTTCGAGCGGCTACCAGGGAGCGAACCCCGCTGGTGCAATAGACGACGATCTCGGCTTCGGGGGAAATCCCAGCTGCTGTGACGTCGTCCAGAATGGCCCGGGGCAAGAGGTGGGCCCCGGGGATCACGCCCGTCGGAAACTCGTTGGTCTCCCGGCAGTCGATCAATACCACCGGGCGGGAAGATAAGCGGTTGGAGAGCTCATCAGGTCCGATCTCACCAACGACGGCCAAGGCTGCTGCCAGCATCTTTTCACGCGACCCAAAGGACATATGCGAGAACTGTAGAGCGGCCCGGTCGCCATGCCCTTAGGCTCGGGACTGCCGCCCCCCCGAAACCATGGACCATTCGTCATCAAGTGCACTCGTAGCCGGTGACCGGTCACCGATCACACTCGGCTTTCTGGATCCCGATCTCGAACGCCGATACCGTCATGACCTGGCGTCGACCGGCTCCACTCAGCTCAGGTTTGGGACCGCGGCCTCGGCGGTTTTATGGCTGCTGGCTGGCTTCTTGATGCCGGTCGTCACTCCTATCGATCCACTACTGGCGTACGGCATGTCGGCCGGGATGATGGTCGCCAACCTGGCGGGGTGGGCGGTGGTTCAGCGTCGCCGCAAGCACAATCAACAGCAGGCCCTCGTGATCGCTCTCACCTCCTTCGCAGCCCTAGCGGCGTTGCTGCTGGCCACCGTAACCGACCTCTTTCAGGAGTACGGAGGCCTCTCGTTGATGCTCATCACCATCTTTGCCTTCGTCGCCTTTCGCTTGCGTTTCGTTTTCGCTGTCGCGGTCGGGCCGATATACGTCTTCATGTTCATCGCCCTCAGCCTGGCGGCGAAGTCCGGGGCCTTTGCCCTCCAGACCTTTCTTGTGATATCAGCAATCGTCGTAGCGACCGTCGGCACCCGCATGCTGGAGTCGGTCAGCCGGGATCGATATGTTCAGCAGCTTCAAATCGCGGCCTTGCATGCGCAGGTGGAGCGTTTGTTCCGGCGTTATCTTTCCCCGGACGTGGCCGACGCCATGCTCTCTGATCCGAGCATCTCCGAACTCGGAGGAAGAGTGGAGGAGGTCTCAGTCCTCTTTGCCGATCTCCAGGGCTTCACCCCCATGTCCGAGAAACAGACTCCGGGCGAAGTGGTCAAGCTACTGAATTCATGCTTCGAGGTGGCAGTCCCCGCTGTCCTCTCCGAGGGTGGCACGATCATCTCGTTCGCGGGGGATGCCCTCATGGCTCTGTTCAACGCTCCGATCCGACAGCCCGATCACTCCTTCAGGGCAGGCCGGGCCGCCTTGGCGATCCAAGAGGCGATAGGAAGCGTTGGGGAGCGATTGGGTTCGGGCGAATCGCCACGATTCCGGGTCGGTATCAACACCGGGCCCGCCTTGGTTGGCAACATCGGCAGCGCCGAGATCAGGACCTTTACCGCCATCGGCGACACCATCAACCTGGCAGCACGCCTCCAGACCTGGGCCGATCCGGGGACCGTCGTGATCGGACCGGCCACCTATGACCAGATCAAAGACGTCGCAGAGGTCCGGACGATGGACCCCATCCAGTTAAAGGGAAAATCTGCTCCGGTCCAGGCCTATGAGCTGCTCGCCCTCGACCTCGATATACGGTCAATGCACACCGACGGACGCCGCCCCTAACCTCGTTCTGGTGTCCATCGTCGATCTTTACGTTTTCGTGCTGGCCGGATTCGTCGGATATCAGATCATCACCCGCGTCCCGGCGTTGCTGCACACACCTCTGATGGCGGCGACCAACGCCATCTCCGGGATCTCGCTGGTCGGTTCGCTGGTGGCAGCCGGCTCGGACCGCAACACCCTGGCAACGGTCCTGGGAGTCATCGCTGTCACCTGCGCCATGGCAAACGTCGTCGGTGGCTTCTTGATAACCGACCGCATGCTTCGGATGTTTCGGTCATCGAGGCCCGATCGGACCGCTCCGGCGGTGCCACCCGTCAAGACCTGATCCGATCGCAAGAGGCTGACGCGTGAGTAGAGAGCTCATAGCCCAACTCGCCTATCTGGCCGCCTCCGTTCTCTTCATCCTGGGCCTTCGCAGCCTTACCAAACCCGACCAGGCCCGGCGCGGGATGGGTCTGGCTGCGTTGGGAATGCTCATCGCAATCATCGGAACGCTGGTGAAGGCCGAGATCATCAGCTACGGATGGATCGCGGTCGGGCTGATCCTCGGATCCATCATCGGCTACCCGCTGGGCATGTTCGTCCCGATGACGGCGATGCCACAACGAATCGCCTTCTCTCACATGTTCGGGGCGCTGGCGGCCGCGCTGGTCGGAGTTGCCGAGTACTACACCGATCTCAGCGGAGGACATGAAATCTCCGCGGCCAAGATGTCGGCCCTCGGATTCGAAGTGCTGTTCGGAGCACTGACGGTCACGGGCAGCTTCGTCGCTTTCGGAAAGCTGGCCGAGTTCATCCCCGGCCGCCCACTGACCTACAAGGGCCAGAACCTGGTGAACCTGGCCCTGGGTGTAACTGCAGTTGGGTTGTTCATCTATGTCGTCTTCAATCCGACGGCGGAGTTCGCGTTCTACGGGATGCTCGCCCTGGCTTCGATCATCGGACTGTCGCTGGTTCTGCCGATCGGGGGGGCGGACATGCCCGTAGTGATATCCCTGATGAACTCATACGCCGGCCTGGCCGCGGCCGCGACGGGCTTTGCGATCGGCAACGAGGTCTTGATCATTGCCGGAGCTCTCGATGGCGCCAGCGGATTCATCCTCTCGATCGTGATGTCGAAAGCGATGAACCGGTCGTTCTTCAACATCCTCTTCAGCGCTTTTGGAAGTGTCACCGAGGGAGCAGTTCGAACTGCCGTGGGCCTTGACGTGAGTCAGATCTCCCTGGAGGACGCCGCACTGCAACTCGCCTACGCCCACTCGGTGATCGTCGTGCCGGGCTACGGGATGGCTGTCGCCCAGGCGCAGCATCAGGTGCGGGAGCTGGCCGAGTTGATCGAGAAGAACGGTGGAGAGGTGCGCTACGCGATCCACCCGGTGGCCGGGAGGATGCCCGGGCACATGAACGTCCTTCTGGCCGAAGCCAACGTGCCGTATGACCGCCTATACGAGATGGAGGAAATCAACGAGCGCTTCGAGGAAGCCGACATTGCTCTGATCATCGGGGCCAACGACGTCGTGAACCCTGCGGCCCGGACGGATCCCGCCAGCCCCATCTACGGAATGCCGATCATCAACGCCGACAAAGCCCGGCGGGTGATCGTGCTCAAGCGAGGAATGAGCCCCGGCTTCGCCGGCATCGAGAACGAGCTGTTCTACGCCCCTAACACTTCGATGTTGTTCGGAGATGCCAAAGCCAGCCTGACCAGGCTGATCGCGGAAGTGCGCGCCGCGTAGGGCAAGCCTCAAGCCTCCAGTCTCAAGCCTCAAGCCCGAGTCACATTGGACTTGTCACATTCTTGCTTGGGGCTTGAGGCTTGAGACTTGGGACTCGTTCCGGAGGGTTTACCCTCTCCGCTATGACCTCGCTTTGGCATCCGTTTGCGGACATGCATGTCGTTCAGCACAACCCGTTCGTCGTCGTTCGGGGCGAGGGGTGCCGGGTCTTCGACGAGAGCGGCAACCGGTATCTCGATGCAACCGCCGGATTGTGGTTCGCGAACCTCGGATACGGAAGGCTCGACATCGCCGATGCCGTCCGAAACCAGCTTGCCGAGCTCTTCGCCTATCACACGTTCACGGACTTCGCCACGCGGCCAACGCTCGACCTGGCCGAGCGAATCGCTGCGATCAGCCCCGACCCCAATTCCAAGGTGTTCTTCACCAGCGGGGGCTCCGATGCAGTGGACACCGCGGCCAAGCTGGTCCGGCGCTATCACACCCTCACCGGCAATCCCGAGCGAAGCGTGATCATCGCTCGCGACTGGGCGTATCACGGGATGCACACCTACGGGACGTCGCTCGGTGGTATCGAACCGAACCGGACGGGCTATGGCGACCTGGTAGGCGACATCGTCTTCGTGCCTCATGACGACGCCGAAGCCGTCGAAAAGGCAATCGACCACGCCGGGGCCGAACGCATCGCCGCCATCTTCTGTGAGCCGGTGATCGGGGCCGGCGGCGTGCGGCCGGTGCCGACCGAGTACCTGCTCAGCGTCCGCGACATGGTGCGAGGCGCCGGGGGCCTCTTCATCTCGGACGAAGTGATCACCGGGTTCGGTCGGATGGGTGACTGGTTCGCAGCCAATCGCTTCGGGCTCGATCCCGATCTGATTCTCTTCGCCAAAGGCGTCACCGCCGGGTATCAGCCACTGGGCGGGATAGTCGCATCTTCGAAGGTGGCGGCTCCGTTTTACGACCAGCCCGGCATCATCTGGAGACATGGTTACACCTACTCCGGCCATGCCGCAGCCTGTGCGGCAGGATTGGCCGTCACCCGGATCTACGCGGAGGAGGGTGTGTTCGCCCGCGCTCTGCTACTCGAGCATCACCTGTACGAAGCCGTGAAAAGCCTGGTCGGCGTAGGCCCGGCCGTCTCGGCTCGTGGTGGCACCGGAGCCATGGCCGCACTGCAACTGGATCCCTCCGATGCAACCCTGGCGCCCCGAGTGGCTCTCGCCATTCGCAATGCAGGCGTCATAACCAGGGCCATCGCCGGCAATGGGCTCCAGATCTCCCCACCTCTCATCTTCACCGACAGCGACGTTGACGAAATGGTGGAGGGCTTCGGCACGGGCCTCGCCTCGATCTGACCCCTAGGCTCACGTCCGAAATCGAGAGGGAGACAACACCGCCATGACCGTCCCTGCCCAGAGCCCGTATCCCGAGCCGAGCCAGGCCACGACCATTCTTGTGCTGGGCATCCTCAGCATTGTTTGCTGCGGCCTCTTGGGCATCGCAGCCTGGATCATGGGGAACAACGAGTTGAAAGCAATCGACGAGGGCCGGCGGCCCCCCGAGAATCGGGGCAATGCCAACGCCGGGCGCATTTGCGGGATCGTGGGTGTCGCCCTCAACGCCCTTGTCTTGGTCTTCTTCCTCCTCGCCCTCGCGGGGTCACTCACGATGCCTTTCATCGGCGACTTCTCTGGATGACAGTCAGCACCCACGACCAGCATCGCCTCTCTCCCCGCCAGCACCTGCCCTGGTTGGCGATTGCTCCCGCCGCCGTGTTTGGCCTCATGACTATGGCCACCCCGAGCGACGACGGGCCGACCATCTGTCCAATGGCGCTTTTGACGGGTGTGGCCTGTCCGGGCTGCGGCATGAGCCGGGCGATTGCGTGGTTGTTTCGAGGAGACCTGGAGCGATCGGTGGGTTACCACCCGCTGGCGCCGCTGGTAGTGACTATCAGCCTGGTCGCAGTGGTTTGGGCTTTGGGGAGAAGATTCCGAGGATGGAAGACACCCCGCACGGCGATGCTCAATGGAGGACTGATAGTTTTGGCTGCGTTGCTAATGGCGGTGTGGATCGCGAGACTGGCGAGCGGAACTCTGCCACCGGTTTAGGAGGCACTCATGACTGACGTTCCACAGAGTCCGACTCCACCCCCGAGCCAGGGTCCTTACCCGGAGCAGGGCCAGGCAGTCACTGCCCTGGTGCTGGGAATCCTGTCGATCCTCATTTGCCAGCTGTTGGGACCTGTCGCCTGGAAGCTGGGAAGCGATGAATTGCGAGGTATCGCCGAGGGACGGCGGCCACCAGAGGGACTAAGCATGGCCCAGGCCGGCAGGATCACCGGCATCATCGGAACCTGCCTCTTGGGGCTGGCTGTTGCTTTCTTGCTGTTCTTCCTCGTAGCGGCGTTGGCCGGTTTCGGCATCTTCGTCGCCGAGTCGACTAGGAGTTAATCACGAGCTGCGGGTGGCTTCGCACCCGCGGCTTTCTCTTCTCAATCTCGCCTGCGATCAGGTCGAACGCGGCCGCTGCCTCGCTGCCAGGTGCAGCTAGCGCCACTGGCAGTCCGACATCGGCGCCTTCCCGCATCGCCGGCAGGAGCGGGATCTGCCCGAAGAGCGGAACCCCGACTTCGTCGGCCAGCGCCTGGCCACCCCCGCGGCCGAATATCTCGTAGCGCTGGCCATCGTCAGCGGTGAACCAGCTCATGTTCTCGACGACCCCGATCACCTCTTGATTGACGGTGTCGGCCATGAGGGCGGCCCGTCGCGCCACGCGCTGGGCGGTCGGCTGGGGCGTGGTAACGAGCAAGACCTGGGCCCGAGGCAAGAACTGGCTCATCGAGATGGCGATGTCACCAGTCCCGGGCGGCATGTCGACGATCAGGTAGTCGGGGGAATCCCAGAAGACGTCGGTGAGGAACTGCTCGATCGCCTTGTGCAGCATGGGTCCTCGCCAGACCACTGCCT
>JANMST010000501.1:0-3510 GCA_031389635.1 Acidimicrobiia bacterium
GGGGATTGTCAGCTGATCAGATCAAGAGCACGAAGAGCGCCAATGGCCTTGTCATCGCCGTTCAGGCTGCCTGGATGGCGCTGAAGCGAGTCGGCCGACGGTTCTTTCTCCCCTACAACCCAACCAGTACGTGAGGAGGAACTAATGCTGTGGTGGATAGGAAACGCATTGCTCCTTCTGGCAGTAGTGCCAATCTTGGTCGCCTTGCTGAATCGAGTGCTGTCTGCTCTGGAGCGCATCAGGGGTGCTTCTGACGAGATCCTGGGGGGAGGCGTAGGCCTCATCGGCGAGGTGGATAGGGTGCCTGAGCTATTGGCCGTCACGGACCAGACCATCGAGGACGTCGCTTTGGGCGCTGTCCGCTACGCCGGTTCGGTCGGCAAGTTGCTGAGTTGACAAGAAGGAAGGATCAATGCCCGCAGCCGCAATCGTGACTCTCGTGATCGCCACTCTCATCGTGGCCGCAGCCGCCCTCGGTTTGAGCCGAGTGATCGGTCACCTGATGGCGACGCTGAAGACCCTCCGAGCTCTGACTGGAGGAGTTGAAGTGGTCGCTGGAAAGACCAGCACGGTGCCTGCGGTGGTGGGTTCGGTCAACGCCAGCCTCAAACCCGTCAGCGACTTCTGCGAATCGATCTGAGGAGCGATTCCATGAATGTTCTTGCAGTCATAAGTACTTCGACCACCGGCTGGACCATCGGCTACACCATCGGCATCATCGTCGTAGTTGTGGTGGTCGCATTGGTGGTCCCCATCTTGATGCTTGCCCGCAAGATCGGGAACGAGGCCAAATTGATCAACGACAGCTTGACCAAGTCCGTCGCCAACACCGCCGCACTGGCCGGGCTGAAAACGACGAACACGTTGGCGGTAAACGTCATCGAAGGACTTCAGCGCGGTCGGAAGCGACTGGGAGGATAAGCATGGTGTTGACCGATACCCAGGAGAACCTGTGGTGGATCGCCGTAATAGCCGGCTTCGTGGTCGTGTTGGCCGTAGCCGCACTCCTGACCATCCTCGTGCTTCTGGTCCGCACCATCGACCGTCGGGTTGTGGAGGTTAAGGCGACTCTCACTCAGGCGAAGGCCAACACTGCCGATGCGGCGCTGCTCGGTCAAACCGCCGCCGGTGTCGACCTCGTGCTCGCCGAGGGCCTCGAACACCACTTGTTCCTGGGCAGGGTCTTGGGGAAGGTGCGGTCGTGAACACTCTGGTCGTCCTCACGGTCGTCGACATCGTCCTTCTCATCGCAGGGCTTGCCTTGTACTTGTGGATCGTCGGGTCGCAACTCAACCGGGTCGCCACCAATCTCGAGGAGTGCAACGACCTGGTGCGGGCGATCAAGGCCAACGCCGAGACAATCGAGGGCGATCTCGAGCACATCAACCGCACCGGCGGCGTGGTCGCCGGCGCCCTTCCGCTGCTCTATGGGATGGCCGAGGGCATCGTGGTGGGTGCTACTTATGATCCCAAGCAAGTGGCAGAGCGCGGTCCCGCCGTGCCTGCGTCGGGACGTCGCCGCTCACGGCTACACGACGGGGTTGGCTATATGCCAGACGGTCCCGCCCCGAGCCCTCGTCCGGCATTGGTCGATCGCGCCGAATCCGCTTAGGGCCGAATCCGCCTAGCGGGTCCGGGCTTCCTAGTTCTGCTTGCCCGGTGACGGGTCCCGTGCGGTGGTGAGCGGACCGGTCGTCGGAGTCTGGTACTCGCCGATCCATTCGTCCTTCCATGCCTGGTCGTACTGGTCCGGGTTGCAACCTGGCCTATATACCGCCACCAGCTCGCGGACGATCTGCTCGCGGTGGGGGCGCCGGGCACCGGGTGCCTCGTATGTGCTGATAAAGAGGTCGAAGCGTTTGCCGTCGACACGCATCAACCAACAGGGGGCCACGGGATGGTTGAAGGGGAGGCGCTCGGTGGACAGATCGTCCGAGTGACCAACGTAGATCACACCGTACTGCTCGGGTTTGGAGACGGGCTCGGGCTTGTACATGATCGCGAATACCGCGGCTCGCGCCGATGCGGACCACCCCGCCAGCACTCGGGGCCCTTCGAAGGGATACCCGGCCAGGGATCCGAGTCGGATCATCGTGCTTGATCACCTTCACCGGACGGCTCGTCGTGCGAGATGTCGTCGGGGCCATAATCCAGTTCCTCTTCGTCTGGGACCGTCTCTGCCCGGGTGATCGGCCACTGGGGCAGACCCGCCTGGACTGCGGCCGCCTCGAACAGTGCCATCGCCCGCTCCACCGCCTCGTCCCTGTTGTCGGCCTCGACCACGATCTGGACCCCATATGCAGGGGTCCCGATCCCGGTAGCGATCCCGTTGTTGCTGGCAACGGCATCCGCCAACTCGACCACTTCGGCCCGTTCGACGATCCGGTCGCCCTCGGCCATCATGGAAACACTCCACCTCACTGCGCCCGACTCCTCGCTGTCATCGCAGCTCCGGCAACCGCTCGGCAAGCTCCTCGAGGCTGGCGAGGTCGTGGCCGGACAGGAGCAGGTCGACGAATGGTGCGGCCACCATCATGCCCAAGGTCGTCGGCTGGAAGTCAGCATCGTCTCCCTTGTGCGGGTTCATCCAAACCACTTTGTGGCTCAGCCGGGACAGCCGCTCCATCGCCCCGGCCAGCAACGCCGGGTCGCCCCGGTCGAGACCATCGGAGCAGATGACCACGACCGCGCCCCGGCTGGTGCCACGGCGACCCCATTCGCGGACAAAGGTGTCGAGGGCGTGGCCAATTCGGGTTCCGCCCTCCCAGTCGAACACAGACCGGGCGGCGTCGTCGAGGGCGTCGTCGGGGCGACGCTTCTCTAGTGATCTGGTGATCCTGGTCAGACGTGTGCCGAAACAGAACACTTCGACTCGGGACGCTGCTCGTCTGGTCGAGTAGGCGAACTGGAGAAGGTTGCGGGAGTAGTCGGCCATCGACCCCGACACGTCGAGAAGGAGAACCAGTGGTCGCATCTTCAGCTTGCGCTGCCGCCAAAAGAGCTCTGACGGCTCGCCGTGGGTGCGCATCGTGGTGCGGATGGTTCGCCGCAGGTCGGGCCGGCCCCCCGACGGCGTCGGATGGGTTCGCCGGGTGCGCCGGCGGGGCGGGATGACCCGGGTGCGGACCATGATCCGGCGCAAAGCTGCGAGCTCGTCGGGGGTGCAGGCGGCGAAGGACTTGTGACGCCAGATCTCGAGGTCGGAAGCCATCAGCCCCAACCTGGCCTCCTCCTCGTCCTTGCCGGGCTGGCGCGGCTCGGTGGCCGGAATCTCGATCACCGATTGGTTCTCGATCGTGGACTGTTTCAGGGCGAGCCGAACGGCTTCGGGCAGGTCCGCATCGTGGTCGAGGAAGAAGCTCCGGAAGACCTTGTCGTAAACAGCGATGTGGTCGCGAGATGTGACCAGCGTTGTGCGCCCCGCCCAGTACAGGTCGAGCAGATCGTCCGGGTTGAGCGATGCCATGGCGCCGCAGTAGGCGAGAAGGTCGCCCGACCCAACCGACAACC
>JANMST010000518.1:0-3758 GCA_031389635.1 Acidimicrobiia bacterium
CGCCAGACCGGATGGGCCGGTGGCCCGGCAGGCGAGATCGCATCGTTCTAAACGTCCAACAGGACTGTGGTTCTGACCGGAGAATGTGCGGAATTGTTGCGGTGCAGTGTCTCGCCCGGGCGGTCCTGGGCGGACTCCGGCATTCGCGGTGTTAGAGACCGTCGCCCGATCGGGTTCCTCGGGAGCGTGATCGCGCTGGCTCCCTGGTCGTTCCGTCATCCGGTGGCCGAAATGGGAGATTGATCAGTGGAGTGGCGGACCCCGATGATTCCGTCGAAGCAGTCTTCTCCGCTGGGGTGGACTTGTCGGGTCCAGGATCATGCCGAGCCCGTGGATGGCGACGTGATGATGGAACCAGCACAGGAGTGTGAGATTGTCGGGATGGTTGTCCCCGCCCGCAGATCTCTCGTGGATGTGGTGGGGTTGGAGGCGGTAGCGACTGCGGCAGCCATCGATGGTGCAGACACCGTGGTCTCTCATCCAGACGTAACTGCGGGTGCGGGGTGGGATTGCTTCGGACAGGTCGGTCGCACCGACAGGACGACCGTCATTGCCTTGGAAGATCACTCGGACCGGGCCGGTGCAGAGAATCTCCGAGAGGATATTGGGCCCGGCTCGTAGACCCGACGAAAGCGTCACACCCGCTTCACCCAGCGAAGGCGCAGCTATGGAAGCATCTATGAAGACCTCCCCGACCGTCACCTCCCTGCCTTCGGATCCTCCGGTGAGGCTGTCGAGGCAGATCGAGGTCAAGGCATCGGCCATTCGTTCGCCTCGTCCCTCCCCAGGGAGCGTCGGCAGTTCGTCCGATCGTTGCATCAGGGCCTTCTCGACCAGCTGACCGTCAGAGCCGGGGAGTTGCCCCCAGATCCGCCAGGAAGACTCGTCAAGGTTGGGTTGGATCACGAGGTTGGCGACCCTCGAACCTCGAAGCCTCCTCGGACGCGGTCATTCTCCGGATCGAAGCAGCCAGTCGTTCAGCTCCGGCCAGGTCATAGCCGCGAGAGTCGATCACCTGCTCATCGGATGCCCCGGCCAGCCGAAGTCGGACCATCAATGCGGCCCGTTCCAAACCGATCTCGCCATGCGACAACAACTCTTCGACCTGGACGTCTTTGGCTTTGGCCAGTTGAAGCAGTTCGCCCGCGACGGAGTGGGAAACATCGAGACGGGAAGCCACCCACTCGACCATCGATCGGCAGCCATCAGCGGTCGCCACTTGTCGAGAATCCAAGCTGCGAATGATTGCGACCTGGTGCGCCCGCTCCCTGGCCACCACCCGCTCCGAGCCAAGCAGTTCGTGCTCGAGGTTGTCGATCGATTCAACCAACCCAGTTCCGCTACCGAACATATGTTCGTTATATCAGACGACTGAGACAGTTTCCAGCCCGCTGAGACCCCGATCAAAGCGCCAAAGAACAGATGAATTTAGAGCCCAAGAGGCCGGTTCGGGGGCGGTAGGTGGGTACGAAGATCGCGCCTCAATCGTGTCATATCAAGGTACCTCTGAAGTATTCAAAGGAGCCCAACGACGCAAGATCCTCCCAGCCCCGCCCGGCCGGCGCCCGATCAGATTCTCGCCGGGCTGAGTCGCACCTAGGACATTGGCGCTCATTATCGACGTGTCCGTCGCCGCCCTAAACGTCAGGCCGATTGAGAGCGAAGGATTGGATGACGATCCCGGCTGCGGCGATAGTGGTGAGAAGCTGAAACCCGGCACCCTCGAGGGGTTCGGCTACCACCAACACGATGATCACCGCCGCGTAGATCCTGATTAGCCAAAGATGGGTCCTTGGGGTCATGTTGCGCCACCCTTCCTGCATTGGCCTCCGGTGAGACCACCAATTGTTGTCTTTCGGCCCCCGGTCGAGCCCATTAGCGTGCCCGGCGTCTTGGAAAACCGACCTGACACTCTCGGAGGCACAAAGCCAAAGTTGAGGGGGTGGCTGCACGCGGTCATGTTCCCAATTGCGGTTCTGGCCGGGATCGTCCTTGTCGCTACAGCCACGGACGAGGGTCGGGTCCCCGCTGCAATTTTCGCCGGGACTGCAGCGCTTCTGTTCGGAACGAGCGCGCTCCTTCACCGCGGGACCTGGTCCCCAGGGGTCGAGGGGCTTTTCCGCCGAATGGACCACTCGAACATTTACCTGATCATCGCCGGCACCTACACGCCGTTCGCGGTCCTGGCGTTGCCTCCCGACGAGGGAAGAACCCTGCTCCTGATTGTGTGGATCGGTGCCTTGGCCGGCGTCGTGTTCAGAGTGTTCGGCGTCGGGGCGCCCCGCTGGCTCTACACGTTGTTGTACGTCGTAATCGGATGGGTGGCTGTGTTCTTCCTATCCGATCTGATCGACGGCGCTGGTGTGACCGCCGTCATCCTTATCGCGGTCGGCGGCCTTCTGTACACGGTGGGTGCCGTCGTGTACGGGATCAAACGCCCGAACCCTTCTCCGGTCTGGTTCGGATTCCACGAGGTCTTCCATACCCTGACCATCGGTGCGTTCATCGCCCATTACCTGGCGGTGTGGATCGCGGTCCACGCCTGAGGCGTTTCCCCCAACCAATGAAATGACGGCAGGCAAATGCCTGCCGTCATTTCAATCAAGCTCGAAAGAGTTAGAGGTGGACTACGGGGCAGGTAAGGGTTCGGGTGATGCCTTCGATCGATTGAATCCGGGCGACTACCAGCTTGCCGAGGGCGTCGACGTCGGCCGCGACTGCCTTCACGATCACGTCATAAGGCCCGGTCACATCGTCCGCCGATTCAACACCTTGTATGGCGCGAACTTCCTCGGCGACATGAGCGGCCTTGCCTACTTCGGTCTGGATGAGCACGAATGCCTGGACCACAGAACCTCCTACGGTTGATGGGAGCGGAAGGGGAGGGTCCCCCGCGAGGTGGTCCCGTTCGACTATACCCAGCGCTTTCGGGCCGCGGCGCGGTAGAAAACCGACTCAGTAACCGTCGGAACCGATTCGAATCGACTGAGCGAACGGCCGACCGCCATCCTCGACGATCTCAAAGACGATTCGCTGTCCCTGCCGGAGGGATCGAAAGATCGAGCCTTTGAGCGAACCGGGCTGAAGGAAGACCTCTGAACGATCGTCGTCGCGGACTACGACACCGGCTCCGGTCACCGGGTCGTAGATCTTGACAACACCCTGCATCGATCAGGCTTTCTCTACTTTGCCGGCGCGAATACAAGACGCGCAGACGCGGGCCTTGCGGGTATTCGAACCATGGCGGACCCGGACAATCTGGATATTCGGCAGCCAGCGACGGTTATTTCGCTTATGGGAGAAGCTGACGGTCTTGCCGTAGCTGGGCTCCTTGCCGCACAATTCGCAACGATATGACATAAGAAGGGGAACTCCTGGGGAGATCCGAGAGGATAGCAACGAGCCTGTTCGTTCCGAAAACTGGCAATTCCGAAATCATTGGCGGGGGGGCCCTCCCCTTCCGCTCTCATTGGCGGGGGACCCTCCCCTTCCGCTCATAACCTTGCCCCGTGGCCAGCCTCGTCAAGTTGAGCGCAATCAAGGTGGAAGAAGTGTCCGGCCTCGCCGCCGGCCGGGCTGCGGCGTTGCGCAAGGGCGGCATCTCGTCGGTCGCCGACCTCCTTCTGCACGTGCCCCGCAAGTATCTCGACCGTTCGCGAGTGGAGCCGATTGCCCTGGCTCCGATCGGGGAGGAAGTCACGATCGTCGGCCGGGTCACCAAGGTCAGCTCCCGCCGTCCCCGGGCGAAGATGGTGATC
>JANMST010000525.1:0-6132 GCA_031389635.1 Acidimicrobiia bacterium
TGAATGTGCCACTCGCAACGATCCGTCAGTCGTACACACCGACCGCGATGATGGGACGGGTCATCACGGCGGCACGGACGATCGGGTGGTCCACTCTCCCGCTCGGTGCCCTCCTCGGCGCGGCGATCGCCGACGGGACGGACTACCGGCTCGTGGCTCAGGCCACTCCGTTGATCCTGATCGTCACAGGAGTGTGGCTGGTGTTCACTCCGATCTGGTCCGACACGCTCGGTGCGGCCCGCGGAAAACGTCTCGCCGACTAGATCGCCAAAACCGCCTAACAAAAAACCACGACTCTTCGCCGCGCGTGAATAACGTCTCACTTGCAAACGTCATCTGAAGAGGAGGAGTCAATAGCGGAGTCTCATCACGCGATTCACTGTCATGAGCAGGGGCCACGCGAGTGGTCATGAGAGAAAGAAGAGCTGATGGCTGCAAAGAAAGCGGCAAAGAAAGCACCCGCAAAGAAGGGCGCTAAGAAAGCACCTGCCAAGAAGTCTGCGAAGAAGGCAGCAAAGAAGAAGAAGTAGCACTGAAGTCGATAGGGCCCCCGGCACCAATCCGGGGGCCCTTTCTTTTGGTTCGAGGTTTGAGGTTTGAGGTTGGAGGCTCGCTACGAGGTAGCAGCGTTCAGGTAGACGGCTTCGCGTGGTCCTTTCAAACTGAGGGCGACCGTCGCCGTCGCTGTAGCCAGGACCGTTCCGAGGATTGGGGCGCTGGCGCCGGAAGTCCCGGCGGCAACGACTGCCACGAGCGCTTGAAGCACGATCATCGACTGCCGAACGGGCTCTCGCCACGACTCGAATCTGGCGTGGAAGGAGAGGAGTTTCTCTCCCGAGTCGAGACCGGCTGCCAGGTAGACCGCCAGACCCCTAACCACACCGAACAGCCCACCAAGGGCGACTGCAGTCCACGGTTTGGCGCTAAGACCTCCCATGAGGATCAACAGATACACGCCCGCAGTCATGATGTAGGTGGCGAGGCCGACTCCGATCTGCCATCCGAAACCGGCGCCGTAAACCCATGAACGGTATCGATCGAGCCACCTCTCGTTGACCTGGCGGTCGTGGCCCGGAAGGTGGAACCCTGCGACTCGCCCATCACTGGCCGCCGCTACGAGGGCAGCAGCGGCGGCGATCCACAGTGCCACGGTCGACGTTGCTTCCAGGCTGGCCACGATGAGGGCTATCCCTGCCATGACGCCCCCGAGGGTCAGGCCGCCGGCGACGGACCCGATGACAAACCAGACCGAAGTCGATCGAAAGCTGTGCCCACGCCCGGCCTCTGCCATAGGCGTGATGGTCGAGAGCATCGAAAGACCGCACGGTGACCAGATGGAGCGGATCGCAGTTGCGATCGCCACGATGGCAGCCAGCCCAACCAAAGCTGCAGACACTGAGACTCCCCTCGACTGGGTGAACCCGGCTCAGGTTAGACCCGGGTCGACGTGAGCCCAGAAACCGGAGCAACCCGCAACCGGAACAACCCGGGAACCGGTTAGCCGTTGGACCGAATACGGTAGGTCTCATGACCTCAGGCGAAGAAGTATTCGATTCCCCGACCGGGTGGGTCGCCAAACACATCAAGGAATACGTGGAGAGCGGGGGCAATAAGGGGCACACCTGGCAGGGAGTGCCGACGCTGTTGCTCACAACGCGGGGTCGCAAGACCGGCACACTCCGACGCACCGCTCTGATCTACGGGCGGGACGGCGACAGCTACGTCGTGGTCGCATCGATCGGTGGTGCCCCGAAACATCCCAAGTGGTACCTCAATCTCGTTGACGACCCCAAGGTGGAATTGCAGGTGGGCCCGGAGATGATCTGGGGCCGCGCGAGGACGGTCGAGGGTGATGAGAAGAAGCGGTTGTGGCGGGAGATGGCCACGATCTGGCCGCAATACGATCGATATCAGGAGAAGACCGACCGCCAGATTCCGGTCGTTGTGATCGACCCAATTTGAAGCCGTCCTGGGCTGTTCGTTTTGTAACGACGCTCCGCCAGGAGGTGTATTGTCGGGATAACCGGCTGGCCGGGTCGCATCTGGCGCCTGACACCGATGGTTAGAAGGAGTCGCCATGACTCACAGATCGGCGTCCCGTCGAACGGGCGCAACCACCCTCATAGTCCTCTCCACGACGGCCCTGCTCTTGGTCGGAGGAGTTGCCACCGCAGCCATTGTCCCGACTGTGGTGTTGGGAACCTCGGCGAATTACGCGGTTCTTGGCGGCTCAACCGTCACCAACACAGGCAACAGCGTCCTCAACGGGAGCCTCGGACTGTCACCCGGTACCTCCATCACCGGATTCCCGCCCGGGACAGTCGCTGGCTCGATCGACAACGCCAACGGCGCCGCCGCCCAAGCCCAAATCGACTTGACCGCGGCCTATCTGGATGCCGCCGGTCGCCCGCTCAACGCAACCACTACCGCCGATCTGGGCAACCTCGTCTTGGTGGGCGGGGTATATGCCGGACCGAGCAAGTCTCCTTTGAGTCTGACCGGCCCTCTGACTCTCGACGGCGCAGGAGATCCAAACTCGGTGTTCATCTTTCAGACCGACTCGACTCTCATCACCGCATCGGGCAGCACAGTGACCCTCATCAACAGCGCTCAGGAATGCAACGTCTTCTGGCAGGTGGGTAGCTCGGCCACACTCGGGACAGGTTCGGTGTTCGCCGGAAACATTCTCGCGTTGACGTCGATCACGGTCACAACGGGCGTGACGGTTCATGGCCGGGCGCTGGCTCGCAACGGCGCAGTGACCTTGGATACAGACACGTTCATTCTGCCCACCTGTGACCTGAGTGTTCCGACCACAACCACGGCAACCACCGTGCCCGGCGCTACGACCACCGCGGTCGGTGGAGCAACCACTGCGGCGCCCATCACGGGCCTTCCTTTTACGGGCCTGCCGATCGGCACCACCCTCCTGGCAGCCGTCTCCGCTCTCGTCCTCGGAGCGGTCCTGATCAGACGAGGCAGGGTGCTGAAGGACTGAGGCGTCGGGAGCATGAAAGATCTCGGTCGATCGAATCCAGCGACTTCCCGATGACTGTCAGCACTTGGGCGCTCGAGACGCTCTCTACCCCTTGAGCTTGCCTTTGGTGATCACCGGAACGAACTTCCAACCGCTCCGGGTCACCACGTCGATGATCGGGTCTTTCATCTCCGACACGTCGAAGCGGTAGTTGTAGGCCTCTCCGAATCGGAGAGGGTCGACTCCGGTGAATGCGTAGTCCCGGCCGAACTCCTTGGAGCCGAAAGTGCGGCCCTGGAACTTCTCCGCCGACATCTGCAGAGCTGGCACTCCGGCCCGCCACGACACTTCCCAGGTCTCCTCGAGTGCTCGAACTTCGTGCTCGGCCTCATCGAGGCGGAGGTGAATCTTGTGGGCTTTCTCGAGCCCGGCCTTAGCGAACGTCTCGTACCAAGCAGCGTCGACGATCTTCCATTGCGCCTCGAGGTCGGCTTCGGTCCCCACTGAGATCGCGAAAGGCACCTTCTCGTGGGTCAGGGCGAGAAGCCGCTCCAGAAGGTCCGCCCGCGCCATCACCGGAGTGCCCTCGACGGGATGCTTCGTACCCTTGAGCTTGTCGAGAAATCCCATCACGCAGTCCTTCCGTCGAACTTTGGGCTTCTTGAGGATACGGGTTCGTACCCTGGGTGAGACGAACGCGATCGGCCCGAACGGTGTGCCCGCCGCGGTGGCTCTCACACCCCCCTCGATCTCGCTTCGCTCGATCGGTCCCTCCTCAAGAGGGGGGACAACCCTACGTGATCCTCTTGGAGGCCTGGCGGCCTATGGGAGTCCGGCCTGAAGGCACGTTCTCCGTAGTTCTCACTTGCGAACTGCGCCCACCGGTCTCCTCCGAGATCCATGGCGTCGAACATCGCCAGCCCGGCGTTGACGAGCATCTCGTCCGCAGATCGTTCGATGTCGTCGAAAACGGCGACCCCGATGCTTATGCTGAGGGAGATGTGGTCACCGGCGACGGCGGCGGCATTGGAGTGGATTTCATCCACGAGGATCCGAGCGACGGCACGAGCCCCAGCCCCGTGACCGGCCGGGAGCAGCACGACGAAGTGCTCGCCACTCAGCCGAGCAACGAGGTCGGAGGCGCGCACCCGCTGTTGTATGAGGTGGGCGGTAGTGACCACTACTTGATTGCCGACGTCGTGACCGTAAGTGTCGTTGATGCCCCCGAAGTCATCGAGGTCGAGCATCAACACCGCCCCCACAGGCCCGTATCTGTTGCAGTAGGCGACGTGGCTGCTGAGGGCGGTTTCGAAACTGCGCCTGTTCAAGAGGCCTGTCAAGAAGTCGTGGGCCCCCATGTGAGCAAGCTGTTCCTCGAAGTGGCGTCGGTCGGAGGTGTCGACAAACTGCACCATCACGAGTGAGGGTGGGCCGCCCCCGTCTTGACCAATCCGGGTGTAGCTGATCGAGGACCAGCACAGCGATCCATCCGCCCGGACGAGGCGTCGGTCCACCGCCTCGGCTTCTTGCCCAAGGGTTTCGTCGTCGACGTGGTCGGGGTGGAGGAGCGATTGGAGCTTCATGGTCACCAGTTGGCCGGGCGTGTAGTAGGTGAGTTCGCACAGAGCGCGATTAGCTCGAACCACGAATCCGTCAGCATCGATCAGCGCCATTCCCACCGGCGACGACCCGAACATGCTGCCGAATAGCTCCTCGGTGTCCCGCACGACCTGTTGTGCGGTGCGCCGCGAGGTTACGTCCTCGACGGTGCCGACATGACCGGCGATCGAGCCATTGACCTCGAGGACCCGGGCAATACGGACACGCACCCAGGTCACCTGACCGGCTGGCTTGGCAACTCGCAACTCGACTTCGAAGTCACCGTCGGCGACGTCGGCGCTCGCCCACTCCCCCATCACTCGTTCACGTTCGTCAGAAGGCAGTCCACAGGCCCATACCCCGGCGAGCGCCTCCTCATCGAGGTGCCGTAGATGTTGCGCCATCGATCGTTGACGAAGGTAACGCGACCGGCGAGATCGGCGTGGAAGACTCCCACGGGTGTCGATCCGATGAGCGCACGCGCCCACCTCTCGCTCGTCATGAGCTCGGTGGTGCGGGTGTCGACCCGGGACTCCAGAATCGAATTCAGGTCCCGCAGTTGGTCGCTGATCAGAATCTGCCCGGCATGAGACCGGAAGAAGGTGCGAGCGCCGAGAACCGCCACCACTGTGATACCCGACGCCGTCACGAGGACCATGTTCGAGAGCCCCGGTGCGACCCCCTCAAGAGACTCCCTGCCCAGAAGCCAGCCGATCATCACGCAAAGTCCCAGCATCGCCACAACGAGACTGGCGACGAACACCCAACTCGATAGAACTCCGTGCGCGCCGGGTCCGGCGAGAGACTGGGGACTGCGAGTGGTCGGCTGCATCACGGGGTTTCCGACGAACGGTGGCCGCATGACCACCCTTCGTCGATTTACAACTCCAAACATCGGTCACCTGGAGGGTGATGTGAAGGCATCTCATTTCGAAAGTGGCCACCGCTGGCCGGGTCGGGCATGGGGCGCTAGCTCCCTATGCATCAAGCGTCGGCGCGAGGCGGTCGATGGACTACCAGACTGCTCCCAGCAACCAGGCCAGGCGCTGCTATGACCGTCCCAAACCCAGATGGTGCCGTTCCCCTGTCGGGACCCGACGTCGCCGGTCGCCGGTGGTTGAACTGATGACGGCCCCCCGGGCCGACCTGGCTCCCGCCTCTTACTGGCCGGCACTAGATGGGCTCCGAGGCGTGGCGATCCTGCTGGTGTTCGGGTTCCACCTGCCATTCGGTCCGTTCAGGGCCGGTTCCTACGGGGTGATCCTGTTTTTCGTACTTTCCGGATTCCTCATCACAACCATCCTTCTCCGGGAACTCGATAAGAACAGCACGGTCAACCTCCGGCGCTTCTACGGCAGGCGAGCACGACGGCTCTTCCCCGCACTCCTTGTGGTGGTGTTCTCGTACCTGATCCTCCAACTGACGATCCTCGGTGAACCGGACCAGTGGTGGGGACGTTCCTGGCCCGTTCTGGCGTACATCGCGAACTACGCAGAGATAGCCGGCACCCCGCTGTTTCACTTGACCCACACCTGGTCGCTTGCGGTCGAGGAGCA
>JANMST010000547.1:0-4614 GCA_031389635.1 Acidimicrobiia bacterium
GGCGATGAAGGGGCCGCTGAGAAAGTGACTTCCGAGGTGAAAAAGCGCGCCGGTGACCGTGGCTACCAGGTGGCTCTGGTCGATGCCGCCGCCACCAAAATGCACATGACTCACGATCTGTTCTTTGCCGTTGCCCGCCAGATTCCGTGGGACTCCCTCGTACGCGACTTCCTGACCACGACCTATCAGCAAATGGGCTATCAGACCGAACAGAGCGATCTGCGAATCGAAGCTGTTGCCTCGGCCAATGGCATCGAGCCTGCCCTGGCCCGGGCGGAGCTCAGGAAGACCTTGCAGTCAAACCTCATCTGGCGCCGGGATACCCTCGCCAAGGACTTTCGTTGGGCGATGTTCGGGTTCTGTGCCGGGCAGGCCGGTCTGATTCCCGACACCGACATCTCCGCGATCGAGGACTGGCTCAGCGGCGATCTGCGCCGGATCAGCGGCTTGAAGCACTTCCAGATCTTCCGCAAGATCGCACGCCACAACGCCAGCGCCATGCTGGCCTCGCTCGGCACCTGGTGTCGGATGGCGGGGTCAGCCGGTCTCGTGGTCGTCGTGGACATTCGCCAACTGGCCGTTGCCAAGCGAGCCGAGACCTCGGCCGAGTCGGTGTACTACACCCCGGCATCGCTCATGCAGTGTTACGAAGTCCTGCGCCAACTCATCGACGACACCGATCAGCTCACCGGCACCCTATGCCTCGTCATCACCGATGCCGGTTTCCTCGACATCGACAGCAAGAGGGGAGTCACCAGATACCGGGCATTGCTCGAGAGGGTCTGGCCCGACGTGCGGATCCGCGGCGCCCAGAATCCGCTGTCTGCCTTGGTCTCCATCGATCCGGCCGGGGACAGGGAATGAACTCCCTCGACGCCCGGCGCGCCATCGAAGCGCTCCGCTCGGGCGTGCCCAGTGCCGCGGCTGTTCGCGAGATCGGTTGTGGTCAGCCGCTGCTCGAGCGCCGGTTTCGGGAGATGCTGGCCAGGTCGGTTTTTGACGGTGGCATGCTGGTGCGGGCCGGATACGGAGCGGGTAAGTCCCACTTTTTGACCTGCCTCGAGCGGGAAGCCCTCGACGCCGGATACGCCGCCAGCAGGCTTGTGATCAGCAAATCGATACCGCTCTCCGACCCCGCCAAGCTGCTGAGTGCCGCCGCCGAAGGCTTGCGGGTGGGAGTCGACGTCGGTCGTGGCCTCGACGAAGTCCAGGATCGACTCATATTGCGACTCAACTCGCCGCAGTTCGTCGACTTCAAGGTATCGCTGGAGCGTGATGGTCTCTTCGATTCGCGATTCCCCGCCACGGTGGCGCTGTTCGAGGACAGCAGGGACGATGAGTTTCGAGACCGGATCCTTCGGTTCTGGGCCGGAGACGCTCTGACGGTCGGTGAGATCCGCCGGGGGCTGAAGGGTATGGGCATGGCTGCCTCCTATCCGTTGGCGCCGATCAGGGCTCGCGACCTGGCCATCCAGAAGCTGGCCTTCATACCCGCCCTGATGAAAGCTGCCGGGTTGGAAGGTTGGGTCCTCTTGATCGACGAGGTCGAACTCGTCGGGCAGTACTCCCGACTACAGCGGGCCCGTTCGTATGCCGAGCTCGCCCGACTCCTGACCGACGTGCCCGGCATCACCACCGTGGCGGCGATCAGCTCCGACTTTTCCCAGGCGGTGCTCGACGCCAAAGGCGACCGCGACGGCCTCGCTGCCTATCTGGAAAGTCGCTATCCCGAGCTCATCAGACCCGCTGAGAGAGGGATGGAACTGATCGATCGCGCCGATCTGTTCGAGGTACCCAGCGAAGACAGCCGGAAGAGGGCGTTCTCGGCCCTCCGACGCCTCCACGGTGACGCCTATGGCTGGCAGCCGCCGGAAATCAAGTGGCCGGAGACAATTGGAGAAGAGCCCATGAGAACCTATGTGCGCGCCTGGATCAGTGCCTGGGACATGAGACGGCTCAACCCCGGGTCCAGGCCTGATGAGGCCGGGTTCGAGATCAGCCCCCCGGTTCTCGACTACGGAGAGTCGGCAGATGCTGATCTTGGGGCCAGCGACGAGATCCCAGATTCCTGAGGATTGGCTCCTGAGGATTTGACCTTCGAGCTGCTCCCGTTCCAACGGACCGGTGTCAAAGTACTCACTTCGATGCCGGCGGTGCTTCTGGCCGACGATATGGGTCTAGGCAAAACGGTGCAGGCGATCGTCGCGATCTCTCAGTTGCACGAGGCCGGACACCTTCGCAACGTGCTGGTAATAGCACCGGCGGGGCTCCTGGCCCACTGGCGCCGGTCGATTGCGGAGTTCGCCCCGAGCCTGCGGGCAATCAGAGTGTCGGGTTCGGTCGGGGAGCGGGCCTGGCAATGGAAGGCGGACCACCTGATCCATATCGTCGGCTACGAGACCCTTCGCAATGATGCCGCCGCCGCCAGATCGCGCCGATGGGACCTGGTGATTTTGGATGAGGCGCAAAGAATCAAGAACCGGGAGGCCGGCGTTAGCCGGGCCTGCAAGGTTCTACCCCGCCTGCGTTCGTGGGCTCTGACCGGCACCCCTCTCGAGAACCGGGTCGACGACCTCGCATCCATCCTCGAGTTTGTTCGAACCAATCCCGACGGAGCCCGGTTGCCGTCGTTGTCGGAGGGGATTTCGTTGATGATGCGGCACCAGGAGCTCCAGCTTCGCCGCCGCAAGCAGGAAGTTCTCACGCAATTGCCTCCTCGCACCGATGTTCGACTCGAGGTCGACCTGAGTCCGGCGCAACGACGCTCCTATCGGTGGGTGTTGGACAAGGGCCGCCTGGAGATTGCCGAACTCGGCGAGAAAGCCACGGTCCTCAACGTGCTGGAGGTGCTCATGCGCCTCAAGCAGGTCTGCAACTTCGATCCCGTAACTGGTGAATCGGCGAAGCTGGTCGACGTGGCCGAAAGACTGACCGAGCTAGTCGGTAACGGGCACCGGGCTCTCATATTCTCCCAGTTCACGAGCCATCGATTCGGCGTTGAGAAGATTGCGACCGACCTCCAACAGTTCCGCCCACTGACCTACACCGGAGATCTTGGTTTGCGCGAAAGAGACGAGGTGATCGAACAGTTCAAGAGCAACGATCGTCATTCGGCCCTGGTCCTGTCGATTCGGGCCGGCGGGCAGGGACTCAACCTGCAGACGGCGTCGTATGTCTTCCACTTTGACCGCTGGTGGAACCCGGCCGTCGAGAATCAGGCCTCGGATCGGGTCCATCGCATGGGCCAGACCAACGCCGTCACGGTCTTCACCTACACGGCTCCGGACACCATCGAACAGCGGATCGAGCAGATCCTCGACGAGAAGCGGGCGCTCTTCGCCAGGTTGGTAGACCGGGTGACGCTCGACCCGACCAGGCTGCTCAGCCCTGCTGAGATCTTTGGTCTGATCGGCCTCGAAGCGCCCAAGCGACTCCGCGAGAAACCTCGGCCAGCACCGGTCGATCCCGTCGCCGCGCTGGTTCGATTGTTAGAGGGGCAAGGCTGGCACCTCGACCTTGCCGACCGTGACTCGGCCGAGGGCCTCTTGACGGTGGGCCGTCGTCGCGATGAGATCGGTCTGGAGACGACGCTCCGGGTTCATCGGATGAGGGTCGCCAGTCAAGGTGCAATTGAGGATGTGCGGCGGGGCGCTCCGCTCGACGATGACGTCATGGTCGTAGTCGATGAGGACGTCGACCCAGAGCAGGTCTTGTTGGCAGCCGACAACGGTGTGCAACTGGTCGATGCGAAACAATTGGCTGAATCGGCCATCTTCGTTGGTCAAGCAACCTGAGCCGGTGGCTATCCCTCGCCGGCGCTGACGATGATCTCGCCGCCGGTGACGATCGGCGGGGCTGCGTGGTAGGCGGCGGCGATCTCGTTCCAGGCCTGGAAGCGTGGATCGTCATCGTGAATGTGATGGCCCTCCCCGGTGGCGAAGGCGACACTGATCAGATACTGCACCGCTCCATCGACGGGCAGGGTGGAGATGTCCATCTTCGTCAGGGAGGCATTGAGCATGATCCCGCGGCTGACGTAGTCCTCCCAGATCGGGAGCTCGTGTTGGCGGAAGCCACTCTCGAAGTCCTCGATGTGGTCCCGGCTGATGTTGAGAACGATCCCTACTGCCTCCATGCCGGAGCCTCCTTGACGCTGCTTCGACTCATCTTCCCTCAGACAGGTTGACCGAATTCGGCGGATCGATAGACGTTGCCGATCGCGCCCGGTCGAGGGTCTCCGTCATGAACCTTCTGAGAGCGCAAAGTCCACCGCCTCGCCGATCGTGAGCTTGCGACCCTCGGTCCACGCCGCCAGCCTTCGATGTCGGTGAAGAGAAGGTGACGAGTTCGGTCTTGCCCGGCGTCGATTGGGTGGAAATCGACGCCGCAGCCATGACCGCCGATGGTACCGATCAGCCTCCGGCTCAGCCCTGGATCGATCGGCGAAGTGACATGACCGGGCGATTCTGTCAGCGGAGGGTGTCATAGTGATCTCATGCCTGTTCTTTGCCCGCTTTGCGTCCGTGACGACGACACCCAGACCCATCACCGCGACGATGGAATCACCTATGTCGTGTGCTTGGATCGGAGCCACGGTCCCGACGGATTCGTGTG
>JANMST010000123.1:0-3563 GCA_031389635.1 Acidimicrobiia bacterium
CAAGGTCGGAGCCGAGAACGGCCGACCCGATGTCGACTTTCAGATCACGCAGAGGGCCGACTTCTTCGAGGAAGAGGTGGGTCTCGAGACCACGCTCAAGCGCCCGATCGTCAATACCCGCGACGAGCCCCATGGAGATCCGAGCAAGTATCGGCGCCTTCACGTAATCATCGGCGACGCCAACCTGTCCGAGTTGCAGATCTTCCTGAAGCTCGGCACTACCTCGCTTCTCTTGGCCGCTCTTGAAGACGGCGCTCTGCCGGATCCCCTCGACCTGGCCGATCCGGTCGAGTCCTGCTGGCGCGTCAGCCACGACCTGACACTGCAACGTCCCCTCCAACTAGACGGCGGCGGCCAGGCCACGGCGGTCGAGCTGCAGTGGCGATATCACGAGTGGGTCAAGAAGTACGTCGAGGCTGAACTCCCCGACGACGCCGTGGCCCGCAAGATCGTCGAGGCCTGGGAGACGATCCTGACCGATCTCGAAACCGACCCGGGTCGTACCGCCGACCGCCTCGACTGGGCCGCCAAACATCGGATTCTCCAGGGCTACGTCGAGCGCGACGGTCTCTCCTGGGACGATCACAAGCTCAAGGCGCTTGATCTGCAGTATCACGATGTCGATCCTGCCCGAAGCCTTTATCAGCACCTGGCCGGAAAAGGGCAGATGCACCGCCTCTTCTCGGACCAGGACATTGAAACGGCCGAAACCAAGCCACCGGAACGGACCAGGGCCTACTTCCGCGGTACCTGTGTTTCCAAATTCCCTGGTTCGCTTGTCGCCGCCAACTGGGATTCACTGGTGTTTGACGTGGGCGAAGCCCATCTCAAGCGGGTTCCTATGATGGAACCGCTGCGCGGCGATCGTCTGCGAGTGGGCGATCTGCTCGACTCGGTGGACGATGCCGCCGGTTTGATTACCGCACTCGGAGGACACTGATGGCAGAACGTGAACAGTCCCGCCGCTCGAAAGAGACGGAGCGTCCCGAGGTCGAGGAAGAGACGGCCTCTCCCCGCAGCGAGGCCGACGACCAGAAACTCGACGAACTATTGGACGAGATCGACCAGGTGCTGGAGGAGAACGCCGAGGAGTTCGTAAAGAACTACATCCAGAAGGGCGGCGAGTGAGTCCGGGACCTCGTCTTCCGCTGCTCTTCGACATTCCGGCGCCCGGTTCCAGCTTCACAGATTTGCTGTCGACCCTCGGTTACACGCGGCCCCTGGAGTTTCCAACCGATGCCCGATCGGTCACGGCACCCGTCGGTACCACGGTGTTGGCGCTTCGGTACAAGGACGGCGTGGTCATGGCGGGCGACCGTCAGGCCACTGAAGGCAACCTGGTTGCCCATCGCGAGATACGCAAGGTCTACCCGGCCGACTCCCACTCAGGCGTGGCGATAGCCGGGACCGCTGGCCTTGCCATCGAAATGGTCCGCTTGTTCCAGGTCGAGTTGGAGCACTACGAGAAGATCGAGGGGAGCCGTCTGTCGCTCGAAGGTAAAGCAACCTTCCTGGCCCGGCTGGTGCGCAACCAGTTGCCAATGGCATTTCAAGGCCTGGTCGTGGTGCCGCTCTTCGCCGGATTCGATGAGCTGATGGGCCGGGGACGCCTCTATACCTATGACGTGGTTGGTGGCCGCTACGAAGAAAACGACTTCGGGTCGACCGGCTCAGGCGCCAGCCTGGCGAAGTCTTACCTGCGAACGGCCTTTAGCGACGGCCTCACCGCCGATCAGGCCGTCAACGTGGCGGTTGGAGCGCTCGTATCGGCAGCTCAGGAAGATACGGCCACGGGAGGTCCAGACCTCCGCCGTGGCATCCTTCCGATCGTGATGGTCATCGACAAAGAAGGATTACGTGAGCTGCCCGACGAGGCGATCCGGCCAGCGGCTGAAGCAGCCGTGGAGCAGATCAGGTGAGCCTCCCCTTCTACGTTCCTCCGGAACAGCAGGTCCGTGACAAGGCCGAGTTCGCCCGCAAGGGAATCGCCCGGGGGCGATCGATCGCCGTTATCGAGTATGTCGATGGTCTGCTGCTTCTTGCCGAGAATCCGTCGACCGCCCTCAAGAAGATCAGTGAGGTGTACGACCGGATCGCCTTCGCTGGAGTCGGCCGTTACAACGAATTCGAGACGCTGAGAAAGGCCGGCATCCGCCAGGCCGACCTGATGGGTTATCTGTACAGCCGCGACGACGTCAACGCCCAGGCGCTGGCGACGACGTTCTCGGAGGCGCTTGGTGCGATCTTCTCCCGCGAGTTGAAGCCCTACGAGGTCGAGGTGCTCATCGCCGAAGTGGGGGAGCCCAATCGGATCTACCGGATCTCCTACGACGGCACCCTCAACGACGAGCGCCGCGTGACGGCGATCGGCGGGAAATCGGAGGCTCTCACCGAAGCCTTGCGTCAGGGCTGGTCGGAAGGCATGACCCTCGAAGCGGCGGTTGCGCTCGGCAAGTCCGCTTTTCGAACGTCCGAAGGCCGCGATCCCGAGGGATGGGAAGCCGCGGTCCTCGACCGGAAGAACGGGCGCCGCACTTTTCGGCGACTCACCGCCGACCAGCTCGCCTGACAGTGCCCGACCGGGCAACCGTGGTCGCGTTCGCGACCTTCGTACTCATCGGCGGGTTCAACTTCGTAGCCGTACGCTTCTCGAATCGCGAACTGGCCCCGATGTTCGGGGCCGGGGTCCGATTCACCATCGCCGCGGCGATCTTGCTGACAGTGGTGGCGCTGCGACGCCTGCCCTTGGCCCGGGGCCGGGCGTTGAAGGCTGCGGTCATTTACGGGTTGCTGAACTTCACCGCGGCTTACGGTTTGGCCTACTGGGCCCTAACTACCCTGCCCGCCGGGATCGGTGCCGTGCTATTCGCGGCGACGCCGCTGTTCACTGTGTTCCTGGCCCCATTGCATCGCATCGAGAAGTTCCGAGTGCGTGGTCTGGTCGGATCGTTGGTCACTCTCGTCGGGATCGTCATCTTGGCCAACCCGACCGGAGCCGATCGCCTGCCGTGGTTGTCGTTGCTGGCGATGCTGGGCTCCGCCGCCGCTGCCGCCGAGGCGGGAGTAGTGCTGAAACTACTCCCGTCCGCCAACCCGGTTTCCACCAACGCCGTCGCCATGGCCATCGGCGGGCCGTTGCTCCTGGGTGCCTCCGGCCTCATCGGGGAGTCATGGGCTCTTCCCACCGAGCCCGAGACCTGGGTGGCGGTGTCCTACCTGGCCGTGGTCGGTTCGGTCGGCCTCTTCTGGTTGTTCCTGTTCGTGCTGCGCCGCTGGTCCGCAACCGGGACGTCGTACGCGACCGCCCTGATCCCGGTCGTCACCGTCATCGTCGGTAGCTTGTTGGCATCGGAGGCGATCACTCTCACCATGGTGATCGGCGGCGCCATCGTGCTGGTAGGCGTCTACGTCGGCGCTTTGGCAGGGACGCCCAAGCAAACCGCAGCGGCAGCGGGTGCCGTCTGATCCCGCCTGATCCCTGTTTTGGGGGGGGGGGGGGGGGGGGGGGGGGGCGGGGGGGGGGGGGGGGCGGGGCGGGGGGGGGCGGGGGGGGGGGGGGGGGG
>JANMST010000041.1:0-16653 GCA_031389635.1 Acidimicrobiia bacterium
TGGGCGGGCTGGAGGGCTTGCTCGGTGAACTTCTCGGCGGCGGTCTCGGGGATCTTGGAGATCTGGGGGGCCTCCTCGGTGGCCTCGGCGCTTCCGGTGACCTGGGGTCCTGCCTCACCGGATCCCCTGGTTCTTACGCGATCGGAGAGGGTTCGCTCCGGGCGCAAGTCGATGACATCGCCGAGGCGGTCGAGGATCTCCGCGGGCTGACCTTTCCGTCCGACGTCGAGCCGGTCTTCGTCAGCGGGGAGGAGATGGGCCGGCGGGTACGAGACCTGGTCGAGAAGGGTTATCCATCCGACATTGAAGACTTCGACACACGACTTCTGGTTGCCCTGGGAATGCTCCCGGCCGGTTACGACCTCATGTCCGCCCAGATGGACCTTCTCGACTCCGGGGTGGCCGGCTATTACGAACCCGACACCGGTGAATTGGTGGTGGCGACTCCCGATAGCGACCAACCGCTAGCCGCCATCGATCAGATCACTCTTGCCCACGAGATGATCCATGCCCTCACCGACGCCAGGCTGGGAATCCCCGACGCACTCGAGAATCCGAGCGCCGATCCGGAGATCATCCGCGCCCAGCAGGCCCTTGTCGAGGGGGACGCCACCCTCGGGATGCAGCAGTTCACACTCGGTGCTCTCGGGTTCGAAGACCAAATGGCGATGCTGATGGACCCGCGAGTGCTTGGTGCCCAGCAGGAAGCCGGCGAGTTCCCTTATGTCCTCTCGAACGGGTTGCAACTGCCCTACGTGGAGGGAATGAGCTTCACCTGTGCGCTTTACGCCGACGGTGGCTGGGGGGCGGTCGACGCCGCCTATGACGACCCCCCCACCAACACGTCCCAGATCCTCTTTCCTGAGCGTTATGTGGTGGACCGGACCGAAGCCGTCGATCCCGACCCGGTCCGATCCCCGGGCACTGGTTGGGAGAGTCTTCGCCAGGTCGGGTTTGGTGCCGTCGACCTGCTGATGTTGTTCTCCGCTCCCGGTGACGACACCAGTTCGGCCCTCTCGGATCCCCGCGAACGGGCCCGGGGATGGGGCGGCGGGCAAGTCGAGGTGTGGTCGCGGGGCAACGACACAGCCGTTGGCATCTCTCTGGTCGACATCGGTGAGGGATCCGAGTCTCTCTGCGACTCGATGGTCACCTGGGAGTTGGCAGCTTTCCCCGATCACGACGAGGTAGACCAGGGTGGTCAGGAAGAACTTGCCCACTCCGGAGACGGCCGGGCCGCAGTAGTGGTTTGCGATGGCCCCGAAGTTCGGATCGGGATCGGGCCTGATCTCGCAACTGCCCGCTCGGTGGCAGGTGGTCGCTTCTAGGCGGCCGCTCCTAGGCGCCCACTCCTACGCAATCCGCCGGGCTTCTTCGATGGTGAACCGCTTCTCGTAGATGGCGCGGCCAACGATGGCCGCCTCGCATCCGGCGTCTGCCAGGGTCTGGAGGTCCCTGAGGTCGCCAACGCCACCCGAGGCGATCAACGCCATTTCGGGAGCCAGCGTTCGTACCCTTTCGATCAGGCTCAAGTCGGGACCGGACATGGTCCCGTCCCTGGAGATCGAGGTGAGCAGCATGCGCTCGACGTGATTGGTCCGAAGACCATCCAGGACTGCTCCGAGGCCACGGCCCTGGCCGGACCATCCCTCTCC
Organism: Acidimicrobiia bacterium; assembly: GCA_031389635.1. Lineage (GTDB taxonomy): Bacteria > Actinomycetota > Acidimicrobiia > Spongiisociales > ZC4RG35 > DATEEG01. The sequence goes on from JANMST010000041.1 coordinate 1,656, forward strand.
TAGAGCCTCGCCATCGGCGACATCGATCGCAGCGACAACCTTGGCCGGACTTCCGATTTCGGCCAGGATCTGCGGATTCCAGACTGCTGCGGTGCCCAGGACCACCCGCGCCGCCCCCGCCTCGAGTGCTGACCGGGCGGTGGCGACATCGCGGATACCTCCCCCTACCTGAAACGGAACGGCGGCCGCCGCAAACCGTTGCCACAGCGACCTGTCTGGCTGGCTCGACCGCGCCCCCTCCAGGTCGACCAGATGGACCAAATCCGCTCCGCTTTCGATCCAGGCGATCCCCACAGCGACCGGATCGTCCCCGTAAACGGTCACCTGGGAAAACGATCCCCGCAGGAGGCGCACAACCTTGCCATCAAGCACATCGACTGCAGGAATCACGAGCACGACTTGACCAGCCCTTCCGAACGGTTTAATGTTTTAGCACGCTAACACATTGACACACATGACCACAACCAACGGATGGCGAACCAAAGACACCTCCGCCCTCTTCGAGGCTGTCCTGGCCGTGCGCACCGAGGACGAGGCGGCAGCCTTCTTCCGGGACCTCTGCACTCTCCGGGAGTTGACCGACCTTTCCCATCGCTGGGCCGTGGTGAGGCTGCTGGACCAGGGTCATCCTTACCGGCAGATCGCCGAGGAGACCGGCGCTTCGACCGCCACCATCACCAGGATCAATCAGTGGCTCCAGCACGGGGCCGGGGGCTACCGCCTGGTCCTTGATCGGCTGCGCAGAAAGAGGCGGAGATGATTCGACTGGCACTACCAAACAAGGGCCGTCTGCAGCAACCCACCCTCGACCTGATGCGCACCGCCGGGCTGTCTTTCGAGACCACCGACCGCGCCCTTTCCGTGACGGCCCGCAACGCCGACATCGAGCTTTTGTTCGTACGCACCGAGGACGTTCCGGAACTGGTCAACGACGGAGTTGCCGAACTGGGCATCACCGGCCAGGACCTCCTGGCCGAATACGGCACCGACCTCGAGGTGCTGGCCGAGCTCGCCTACGGGCATTGTCGGCTGGCGGCGGCCGTGCCGACCGGTTCGACGGTCGAGAAGGTCGAGGACCTCGATGGCCTCCGGGTTGCCACTGCCCACCCGCGGGCCACCGCTCGTTTCTTCGACGCGCGCGGAATCGAAATCACCGTGGTGCCATTGCGGGGGTCGGTCGAGGTCGCGACCAAGCTCGGAGTCGCCGACGGCATCGTCGATCTGGTCTCGACCGGGTCGACCTTGATGGTCAACGGCCTTCGCGAGGTAGGACTGGTGCTCGCTTCGCAAGCGGTCCTGGTGGCTGGTCCGGCCAAAGGCAACGGCGATGCCAGCCGGGTAGCAACCGCCCTCAGGGCGGTGGTGGCCGGCCGGGGCAAGCGCTATCTGCTTCTCAATGCCCCGGCGGGTGCGGTCGACTCGATCGCCACGCTGATCCCGGGCCTGGAAGCACCAACGGTCGTTCCGCTCGCTGAGGAGGGAATGGTGGCAATCCACTCTGTCGTTGCGGCTGATGACATCTGGAACCTGCTTCCCCGACTCGAAGAAGCCGGTGGGACCGGCATTCTCGTCCTGCCTATCGAGCAACTGGTCCCATGAGAACCGTGGTTCTCGAACAGCTGTCTGCAGAAGAACGGCAGTCACTCTTGCGAAGATCGGCCGTACCCGATCGGGACGTGCGCTCCAAGGCCGCCGACATCTGCCGCGACGTCATGGGCCGGGGAGCGGAAGCCGTCGAGGACTATGCCCGCGCCTTCGGTGGCGGATTCCGTCGTGTGACGATCGCCGAGATCGATGGGGCGGTCGCTTCCCTTTCGAAGGAGTTGAGAACTGCCCTCAATCGGGCCACTTCAGCGATCGAGACCTTCCACCTGGCCCAGGCTCCCGAGACGACAAGCGTTACGACGGCTCCCGGGGTCGAGATCACCCGGCGATGGGCTCCCTTGCGGAGGGTCGGGACCTACATACCCGGCGGCAGCGCCCCCCTCCCCTCAACCGCTCTCATGACGATAATTCCGGCCCGCCTGGCCCGGGTCGACGAGATCGTCGCCGTCTCCCCCGCCGCCGATTCCGGGGAGCCGAGCCCTCTGGTTGTCGCTGCCGCGGCTCTGGCCGGCGCAACCGAGATCTGGACCATCGGTGGTGCCCAGGCCATCGCTGCTCTCGCCTATGGCGCTGGCGGATTGGAGCGCGTGCAAAAGATCGTCGGACCCGGCAACGCTTGGGTCACAGCGGCCAAACTGGCCGTCTTCGGAGATGTCGCCATCGACCTGCCGGCCGGCCCCTCGGAGGTCCTGGTCTTCGCTGACGGAACTGCTCATCCCCGGTTGGTGGCGATCGACCTTCTCTGCCAAGCCGAGCATGGTCCCGACTCCCCCGCGGTTCTGGTCACAACCGATGCCGGTTTCCCTGACCTCGTCCGGGTCGAGATCGAGAGCCTTCTCCCCTCGCTCGAGCGCAGTTCGATTCTTCGCCGGACCCTCGATACCAATGGATTGGCCGTCATCACCTCCAGTCACGAGAACGGCCTGCTCTTCGCCCAGGAATACGCGGCCGAGCACGTATCAATCGCCACGGCTTTTCCTGATGCCGACGCCTCCCGGATCACATCGGCCGGATCCGTCTACATCGGCCCCTGGGCGGCGGAGTCGGCCGGTGACTACGCCACCGGGGCCAACCACGTTCTCCCGACCGGTGGACTGGCCGGCGCCTGCAATCCCCTCCAGATCGAGGACTACGGCTCCTGGCGGCAAGAGCAACGATTGACCCGCCAGGGCCTTGAGACCCTCACTCCCACCATCACCACCCTCGCCCGGGCTGAGGGCCTCACGGCCCACGCCCTGGCGGCGACAATTCGATTCGAAACAGAAGGTCGATTGGAAGAAAGCGAGGGACGAGGGCGATGAGTCGGACCGCAACCGTTGAACGAGCAACAAGTGAAACTCGCATCAAGCTGTCGATCGACCTCGACGGCACCGGCCGGTCCAACATCGATACCGGGGTCGGGGTCTTCGATCACATGCTGACCGCCTTTGCCCACCATGGGCTTTTTGATCTCGACGTAATCGCCAAGGGCGACCTCGAGATAGACGACCATCACACTGTCGAGGACACCGCCCTGGCCCTAGGGGAAGCGATTTCTAAAGCGCTGGGTGACAGATCCGGAATCACCCGATTCGGAGATGCGATCGTCCCAATGGATGAGGCCCGGGCAACCGTGGCGGTGGACATCTCGGGGCGGCCATATGCGGTTCTCGATCTTCAACTCCGAACCGACCGGGTAGGGACTCTGACGACCCAGAACATTCCTCACCTGCTCGAAGCCTTTACGCGCACCGCCGGATTGACTCTGCACATCACGTCGATGGGATCCAACGACCATCACGTGGCCGAAGCCGCTTTCAAAGCACTCGGGCGTGCGCTGCGGATGGCAGTCACGATCGACTCGCGACGTAGCGGCATCCCCTCGACAAAGGGAGCCCTGTGACCTCACTCGTCGTGGTCGACCACGGGGCAGGGAACCTCGTCTCGATTTCCCAGGGCCTCGCCGCCAGCGGTGCCCGGGTCGAGATCTCGGCCGACCCGGACGTGATCGCCGCAGCCGATGGTGTGGTTCTGCCCGGGGTCGGAGCCACCGAGACCGTGATGGGAGGAATCCACGCAGCCGGCCTCGCGGAAACGTTGCAGGGCCTCCAAGTTCCGCTGCTTGGAATCTGCGTCGGGATGCAGGTTCTCTTCGACCGGTCGGAAGAAGACGGGGCCCGTTGCCTGGGAGTGATACCCGGGGTGGTTAGGCGCCTCGAGGGCACTCCCCGATTGCCCCACATCGGTTGGAACGACGTCGACGGTTCGCACCCACTTCTTGTCGGAACCGACCACACTTTCTACTTCGTCCACTCGTTCGCCCCGGTCCCCGATGACGCCGACGTGATCATCGGACTAACCGACTACGACGACGTCTTCGTTTCTGCCGTGGCGAGTGGCAACTACTACGGCGTCCAATTCCATCCGGAGCGAAGCGCCTCCGCCGGACTGCGGTTGCTCGCCAACTTCGTCTCCCTGTGCGCCGAGGTGTCCTTTGCTACGTAAGCGAGTGATTCCCTGCCTCGATGTGATCGGCGGGCGAGTGGTCAAGGGCGTCAACTTCATCGATCTGCGCGACGAGGGCGATCCGGTCGAGCTGGCTTCCCGGTATGCCGCCGAAGGAGCCGACGAGATCACTTTCCTCGACATCGGGGCGGCACCGGAACACCGAGCCACGATGCTCGATGTCGTGCGGCGGACCGCCTCCCAGGTCTTCGTTCCCCTGACGGTTGGCGGCGGCATTCGTTCGCCCGATGACATGAAGGCGGCCCTCCGAGCTGGAGCCGACAAGGTCAGCGTCAATACAGCTGCGGTCAAGGACCCCTCGCTTCTCGAGGCTTGCAGTCGTCGCTTTGGTCGGCAGTGTGTTGTCCTGGCTATTGACGCCCGGCGCTTCAACGACGGCCGCAGGTTCGACGAAGGCTGGGAAGTGGTGGTGGTTGGCGGCCGCGAGAGGACCGGCATCGATGTGGTCGGGTGGGCCCGGCGGGGAGTTGACCTCGGGGCCGGTGAGATCCTCCTCACCTCGATGGACCGCGATGGGACTCAGAACGGTTACGACCTCGACCTCATATCCCATGTAACTGAGGCCGTCGAGGTACCGGTCATCGCCTCCGGGGGTGCCGGCTCGCCGGCGGATTTCGTTGCAGCCATCACTGCCGGAGCCGAGGCAGTGCTGGCGGCGTCGCTGTTCCATCGTGAGCAGATGACTATCGCCGATGCCAAATATGCTCTGGCCGCGGCCGGCTTCCCCGTGAGGACCGCGGCATGACCGACGAGTTGATCGCAGGCATCGTTCAGGACGACCACACCGGGCAAGTGCTGATGCTCGGATTCCTCGACGAGGAGGCGCTCCAGCGCACTCGCGAAACCGAGCTGGTCCACTTCCATTCGCGCAGCCGCAACCAGCTCTGGAAGAAGGGCGAGTCCAGTGGCCACACTCTGTCGGTGGTCTCGATATCGGAGGACTGCGATGGCGACGCGCTTTTGATCAGGGCAGTTCCGGCCGGTCCCACCTGTCACACCGGGTCGGTGAGCTGCTTCGGAGACGCCGAATCATTCGGATCGCTGTCCCGGCTGTGGGCGACGATCCTCTCCCGGCGAGACGAACGGCCTGAGGGCTCGTACACGGTCTCACTTCTGGACGGCGGGGTGGAAGCTGGCGGCCGAAAAGTGGTGGAAGAGGCTGTTGAGGTCCTCCTGGCAGCGACGGATCACGTCGGAGGCGGGCCACCAGAACGAGTCGCCGAGGAGGCCGCCGATCTGGTCTATCACCTGCTGGTTCTCCTGGTTGAGCGCGGCATCGAGCTCGAGTCGGTCCTGGGAGTGCTCGACCAACGAGCCCGCTGATGCGGGGTGGCGGCCTAGGCCGTAAACGACGGGAAGCCAACCTTGACATCTACTCCAGGCGACCAATGGACGATCGGAGGATCGCTGGGTGCGGGAAGACCGGCGGCCTCGACTAGGTCGTCCTCGAGTGCGACGACCCGGGCCCGATGCAGTGGCCATGGGGCATGTTGGGCACGAGCCATCAGCGGTTTGTGACGCCACGTGCCGTAGAGAGTCCAGCGGGCGGTGAGGTAGTGGTCGAAATCTGTGAGTTCGTTCGCGAGGTATTGATCACCGATCTCGATCTCGACCAGGGATCGCACGGGGGTCAGTTTTAGCCATCGACGGTCGGCCGAGTAGCGAATTACCTGACCCTCCCGGGCAACCTTCATCTGCGACCAGAAATACGGGACCCGATAGGTGCTGCGAGCCGTCACCACAGCGGCCAATCGGGCTGCCTCCAGTGAGAAGAACCACACACCGGGATCGCCGGAAGGCCCGCGGACGTAGGTTCGAACGTTGGTCTCGGGGAATTCGAACAACCAGGGAATCCGTCCGAGGCGAGGCAACCGAACGACCATGAAGAAGGGAACCAGTCCCACCCAGGCCCAGCCGTCGTACGACTCGACAAGGAGACCGGGTGGGAGCAGTTGTTGAACGACGGCAACCGGATACTTCCAAGTGCAGGAAGGTCAGTCGGTCCCAACGCTGGAGCATCGCCACCCGATCCACAACGAAAGGGCAGTCGGGTGAGTGATTTTCAGGATCGTTGTGGTCAAAGTCCACTGGAAGATCTCAATTCGTCGGAACAGCCATTGCGTGATCGAATCCTCGTTCCTTGCGTGTCCTCGTCGGGTTGAAGTTGCCGCCTGGACTCAGAATCAGCGAAGGAATCGAGATTGGATCGGAAAACCGGTAGTCGTTTCGATCCACCCTTGGTCCATGAAAGGAACCCCAGGAGAACGGGAACCGGGCCTACCTGCTCCCATCGAGATTCTTGAATCCATGAAACAAGGGTATGGAATCTGTCTCACCCTTCCGATACAATCGAACACATGTTCGAGAGTTGGAATGGGAGCGGGAAGAACTGGGGTGAGAAGGTCGACGAGTTAGAGCGTCGGGTTCTCGCCAAGGAAGCACAGATCTCCCGGCTACGGGCCGAACAAGCCACCGACCTCCGGATCCTCGACCAACTTCAGGTCGATCTCGGTGACGGCGACCGCTGCATGGACGATTGGGTTCAGGCCCACCTCGACGTCTCCCATCAGGCCGCCTCCCGACTCATGCAGGTCGCCAGGGCGAGCGACCCTTCCACCGTCGAGAAGATGAAGTCCGGGTCTTGGGGACTTGACCGGGCGTCTCTCCTGCTCCGCCTCGCGCAAGCCGGCGCCACCGCCGAGCAAGTTGCCGACGCAGCCGACAACTATTCGCTCGGCCGCATCTATGGATTGATCCTGGAGCTCAAGGAGATTTCACCTTTCCAGGAGCAGGCTTCTTTCGAGGATCGGTACCTGGTGATCCAACCCAACCTCGACTCCTCGATGTACAAGTTGTGGGGCCAGATCCATGGCGTCGATGGCCAGATCGTCGACGAGGCGATCCGCCAACGAGCCACCTCCTTTCCCAACATCCCCGATCAGTCCCAGGGCCAACTGCTGGCGGACGCTCTGACCGATTTGTGTCTCGACGGCCTCACCGGAGGATCAGAAGGTGAGCAACCGGGCCGGTCGGTGGTAGTAGCCGAGGTCTTCGTAGACGCCTCCGTGGCCGCACCGACGCACGGAGAAGCCGGAGCCACCACCAGCAGCGGCCTCCGCATCGGACCGAACACCCTTGCCGAGATTCTCTGCCACGGGAGCGCCCGCGTCATCTACGCCGACTGCAACGGCCCCTTCGCGGTTTCTCATCGGACTGAGGCAATCCCACCGGCGATTCGAGCCTTTGTACTCAAGCGGGACCAGGGACGATGCTCGATCGAAGGGTGCCCAAGCCGTCACCGGTTGCAACCGCACCACATCAAAGAACAGCACGACGGCGGCGACCACGATCCCGCCAACCTCGTCACTCTTTGCTGGTATCACCACCACGTGGCGATCCATCAACTCGGTTTCACAATCGATCCCGACAGCCCGCCCAACCGTCGGCGACTCATCGGCTGGCGACCGACCACCGGCCCACCCCGCTCTAGAGACCGAATCAGGATTTTTGCCGACGCCACCTCATAGCGCCGACGACCAACAGGACTAACGCAAGGCCCCCGAAGACCGGGATGTCGATGGCGGGCCTACCACCCAGATCGATGCCGATCACGTGGGATACGGCGTGGAGCGCTCCACCTGTCCCGACACCAACCAGCGCCACGGTGAGTGCGTCCAGGTTTGAAAGGAGCCCGGCCAGGAGCAAAACTGCGCCGAGGCCGATCTGGAAGGAGCCCAGATCCTGAAGGAAATGTTGGTTGTAGGGCTCAAACATGGCGACCCTCTCAAAGAAGGACTGCGGGTCGACCATCGCCCACAGCCCGAGTGCCGCCATCCCGGCACCCACTCCGACCGCTAGGACCGCCGCTCCGCTTCGACTGCCTGCCATGAACGCTCCCTTCAAAGGTCGCCCTAGGAAGACGAACAACGACGCATGCCGGGTGACCTCCCGCACCAAACCATAATGACCACGTGCGTCGCCTCCTACTTGCACTTCTCCTGGTGACAGCCTGTGGTTCCAGCAACCAGGCCGAGCCGACGACGCCTGAACTACCCGAGATCGACCTGGCCGGCTTCCAGAAAGTGCTGGGCGATCTGGACCGACCGGCGGTCGTCAATGTGTGGACATCCTGGTGTCTCCCATGCAGGGCCGAGGCTCCGCTACTTCGAGAAGCCCACGCCGAGTTCGGCGAGGAGATTGCTTTCATCGGGATCGACTACGACGACAGCCAGCGTGGAGCTCGCCTCTTCCTCGACGAATTCGACCTCCCCTTCATCCACTACTTCGATCGGGACGGAGTGACGATCGCCGAGTACGGGGGCATCGGTGTCCCCCGGACTTACTTTTTCGCAACCGGCGGCCAACTCATCAAGGTCCACAACGGTGCCATCGACGAGCAGACCCTCGCTCTGCAGATCGACGAACTCTTGAACAGGTAAATGGAGTTCACCCTGCTCTGGGCGGCCCTGACCGCATTCGCGGGTGCCCTCCTGGCCATCCGACTCATCAAGCGGACCGTTCCCGATCGGCCACTCGATCGAATCGTCGGGGCTGCCGTCGCCGGCATCGCCGTCGGCCGGGTCGCGGCGGTAATCATGCAGGGCACCAATCCTTTCACCAACCCGGGCGAACTGCTCATCATTCGAGGCGGGGTGGATACGGTTTGGGCATCGTTGGCCGGTCTGGCGACATTGGTGTGGCCATTGCGACGAACACCCACCGCGCTCGACGCGATCGCTCCAGCCGCTCTCACTGCCCTGGCCGGGTGGCACGGAGGCTGTCTGTGGCGATCATCCTGCCTGGGCACGATCTCAGATCTTCCCTGGGCCTGGGCCTTGCCCGGATCCGACATCACCAGGCACCCGGTCGAGATCTACGCGGCCGTCCTCTTTTTGGCCGGAGCCTGGACGGTCAGGTGGATCAAGAGCCCTGTCGGGGCGGCGGCGGCGATGGCCCTCTTTTGGGCCGGCCTGGCCAGGCTCGCTACCGAACCCGTTCGACCGAGCCTCGGAGCAGGTCTGTGGTGGTTCTACGCCCTGGCAACAGTCATGGGTTTAGCGATTGCCGGCCTCCTTGTGCTGATGACCCGACAGCCCGCCGACAAAGCAACGGCCAACCCATATCCTCCCGTTTGATGACCGAAGCGGTCGAACAGCCAATCACGATCTACGACCTTCAGACCCGGGAGGACGCCAAGGTCGATTTGAAGAGGATGCCCGACCTGCTTCGGCGCGCTCTCCGAATCGTCATGGCGGCCGGGCGCAAGGAGTTCATCCTCTCGACTTCGCTCCAGTTCGTCTCGGCCGCCACTATCGGTGCCCAGCTCGTCGTTGGTCGGGCCGCGTTGCAAGCTCTGCTCGAAGCAGACCGGGGCGGTGGCCTTGCGACAGTGACACCGTGGGCGCTCCTGTTGGCGGGCCTCACCGCCGGTTCGCTGTTTGCCTCGGCGGTTCAGCGCGAGCAGCAGCAGATATTGGGAGAGCTGGTCGGGCGCCACATGCACGGCCATGCCCTGGCTGTTGCCTCGAAAGTGGAGCTCACAGCCTTCGAGCACCCGGAGTTTCACAACCGGCTCCAGCGGGTCCAGGCGGGACTCCAGCAACCCCTGAACATGGTTTACGGCGTGAGCGGCCTCATCTCGGCCCTGGTGGGTGTCGCCGGAGTCTCGATCGCACTCATTGCGATCGAACCGCTCTTAATACCACTGGTCCTGACGGTGTTGTTGCCGGCCTGGATCGCCGCTTCGAAGAGAAGCTCCGCCTTCTGGCGCTTCTTCTGGCGGATGACACCGTCCGATCGGGAACGGCGCTACGTCGGGGAACTGCTGGGGGGACGGGATGAGGCAAAGGAGGTCAGAGCATTCGATCTGGCCGATTTCCTGTTCGACAGATGGAACCGACTCTACGACCACCGGCTCAAAGAGCTGCGCTCGGTCGCCCGCCGCCAGCTCATGTTCACGTTGTTTTCGACCTTCGTGATCGGCCTGATGCTCGGCGCCATCCTGCTCCTCGTTGCTTTCCTCGCTTCGTCCGGTCGGGTGACCCTGGCCGAGGCAGGCGTGGCGGTTGCCGGGATCGCCATCATCGGGGCCAGGATCGCCGGGGCGGGTTACAGCGTCAGCTCGTTGTCGGAAGCCGGCTTCTATCTCGATGACTTCGCCACGTTCCTGGAGATGTCGACCGCGCCGCCACCGTCGACTATCGCGGCGCCCGCCAGTTTCAAGACGATCACAGCCGACGCCATATCGTTCACCTACCCGAGCTCCAAAGAGCCAGCTCTCACCGATGTCAGTCTCGAGATCAGAGCGGGAGAAGTACTCGCTCTAGTGGGCGAGAACGGTTCCGGTAAGTCGACACTCGCCAAGATTCTGGCCGGGCTCTATCGACCCTCGAGCGGCGCGGTGGCCTGGGATGGAGTAGATATCTCGACGATCGACCGGGCCGACTTCAGCCGCCGCGTCGCCGTCATCTTTCAGGACTTCCTGCGCTATCACCTCTCGGCATCAGACAACATCGGGCTGGGTCGTTTTGAGGATGCGGGCGACCGCAACTCGATCGTTGGCGCGGCTGAGCAAGCCGGAGCCGCCGAGATGATCGCCAAGCTTCCGTCCGGCTACGACACCCTGCTTGGGCCTGAGTTTCTGGGAGGAGTCGATCTCTCGGTCGGACAGTGGCAACGGATGGCTCTGGCCCGGGCCTTCTTCCGCAACGCCCCTTTCGTGATACTCGATGAACCCACCGCCTCACTCGATGCCCGCGCCGAGCACGAGCTCTTCGAAAGAATTCGCAGCCTTCTTGAGGACCGCACCGTCCTGCTGATTTCCCACCGGTTCTCTTCGGTCCGGACGGCCGACCGCATCTACGTTCTGCACGAGGGGCGGGCCGTCGAAGACGGCTCTCACGAGGAACTGATGGTCCGCAACGGTCGCTATGCCGAGATGTTTCGCCTTCAGGCCGCGGCCTATACCGATCAGCCGGCTTCGAGGACCGCTTCCAACACTGGATCGCGACCCGAGAAGTAGTCGCTCGACAAGACTGGAATGTCGATATCGGGATCGATCGTCAGCCGGGGATCATCGGGAACGCTCTTTTGGTGATAGACGGTGCTCACTCCGATTCGAATGGGAACCGGCAAATGGGGCATGGGATAGAACTTGACGTCGTCCCGGAAGTTGAGTCCCCCTCCCATCGCCTCTCCGACAAAGACGGCATCGATGGTCTGGTCGATCTCGGTGGCGAGATTGGATGCGGCCGAGAACGTCATTCGGTCGGTCAACACGAACAGGCGACCCGGCTGGTTGACCGCTTCGTCCTGCAGGGCACCGAGAAGCAGGGTGTAGGTGTGGTTGTTACCGCCCGGATTGTGTCGTAGATCGAGCACGATTTTCTCGGCCGGAGCGGCACGCTCCAACAGCTCCGTGGCCGAACCTTCGCCAACCTGACTTACTGCCGAGTACCGGAGGTAGAGAACATCGCCCTCGAGGTCCTCCATCCAGAAGTCCGCCTCGGCGGGGCGGCGGTAGATGAGTGGATCCGCTTCCGGCAAGAACGTGAAACCTCCCCGTCCGGCCCAAGCTTGGAACTCCGCGCTCGAGAGAGGGTCGACGGTCAGTGTCTCGGTAGCTCCTTCCCGCTCCACCGTGATCTCGACGGGCCCGGGAGCGATGAGGCCGAGTCCTTGCAGCACATGGCTGCGAAGAGTGAAGAACGGACGGAAGCTCGGCACCGTGGCCGGACCATCCCTTGGTACCAGCGGTTCCACCGCAGCAAGGACTTCCTCGATCGGGTGACCACCGATTCCCACCAGGCGGGCTCCGACCAGACCTTGTTCACCGTGGTCGGCGGTGATGAAGACACCGTCGTCGAATTCATAGATCTTGAAAGGAAGAATCGGCCCATCAGCATTGTCATGGGGTATCGCGAACTGGTGCCCGTCGCGGCCCTGGCTGCTCAACAGAGCCGTCAGTCGCATCGTCTCGACCAGCGCCGTGGCCGGGGTCATTTCAGCGATGCCGGCCTTCAATCCTTCCAGCGCCGCCACGAACTCGGGCCGGCTAACTCCGTGAAACGGTTCCGGGTGGGTCATGTCGAGCTCGGCCAGGAAACCGTCGAGATCGACCGAAGCAGCGACCCCGACGGAGGCGGTAGTCGCCGAGGTTGTCGTCGAGGCCGTCGCTGCAGGCGTGGTCGTGGTAGCCGGTGACGTGGTGGCTGCCGGGGATTGGGCACAGGCCGCGAGGAGGGCCAAACCGGCCACGAGGTTGCGCTTCATCCCTCCAAGATACTCCGGCGCCGGACTATCCGGCACTAGCCTCCAGGTTTCATGCCATCCAGAGGCTCACTTCTCTACGACACGTACGTCCTCAACCAGTCGGTCGGCACCATGCTCGGGCAGGCCCTGTCGCCGGCACCTCTGTCCCCGGAGGAGTACGCGATCTACAGCCACATTTTCGAATACGACCGATGTACCCCGTCGGAGATGGCCCGCGACCTCAGCATGCCACTGCAGACTGTCTCAGACTGGGTCGCGCTCTTGCGCAAGCGAGGGCATCTGGTCAGCACCACCAACGATCGGGACCGGCGCTCGTATCGGGTTTCCCTCACGGATGACGGTCTTCGGGTCCAGCGTGAGACCAATGTCCACTTCGAGCGCGCCTACCGACTCTTCATCAAAGCCCTCGGAAAACCCGAGCGCGAGATGAGGGCCTACGTCCAGGAAATGATCGGAGCGACCCAGTCAGCAAGCCAGACCATCGAGAGCCGGCTGCTGAAGGGAACCGCATAACCCCCGCTGGCTAGCGTCTAGCGTCTGACGTCTAGCGTCTAAATCTCATCCAGGGTGTCGACGATCCGATCGGCCCCCATCAGCAGCTCGTCGGCGAAGTGGCCGCGTCGCACGACCACCACGCTCATCCCGGCGGCGCGGGCAGCAACCACACCGGTGGGGCTGTCCTCGATTACGACGCAGTCGCCTGGACTCATTCCGAGCAGAGCGGCCACCCGCAAATAGACATCGGGAGCGGGCTTTGGCGCGGCCACTTCATCGCCGGCCACTGTCACTTCGAACAGGTGCCTGACCCCCGCCGAAGACAGGACCACTTCGAGGCGCCAACGGTCGCTGTTCGAGGCGACTCCGATTGGAACCGCCAGACGGTCAACCAGCGCAACCGCATCAGGGAACGCGCTGAGGCCATGGCCGGCGACTAGCCGCATCTCCTCCTCGGCGGCATTGAGGACCTCCTCGACCCCGGCCCCAACTAGCGCCGCGAACGCTATGGCGAGAGCGCGGTCGGTAGTCCCGACGAAGCCCGCAAAGGTGACCTCGTCGATGTGATAGTCAAAGCGCGCCAGGGCCGCCTGCCACGCCGCGGCCGAGGCCGATTCGGAGTCGACCAGGACTCCATCGCAGTCGAAGATCACTGCTTTCAGGAGCGCCCCTAGACAGACAGCTTTGTGCGAAGCAGTTGATTGACCAGCTTGGGATCGGCTTTGCCGCCGGTCGACCTCATAACCAGTCCGACCAGGAAGCCGAGGACCTTTTCTTCCCCCGAACGGAAGCGGTCGATCGCCTCAGGGTTGGCCGCCAGCACCTCGTCGACGGCAGCCGTGATGACACCCTGGTCAGAGACTTGTAGTAGATCGAGGGCTGCTGCCACCTCGGCCGGCGAGCCCTGTCCGGCCAGCACAGCAACGAGAACGTCCTTCCCGGCGGACGAGGAAATCTCTCCTCCGGTGACCATGCCCACTAACTCGGCCAGGTAATCCGCCGTCAGTGGAGTGTCGGCCACGGAGTTGCCGGCCCGACGGAGTGCAGCGGTTAGTTCGCCGGTGATCCAGTTGGCCGTCGTCGGTACATCACTCCCCATCTCGACTGTGTCCTTGAACAGTTGCCTGAGGCTCGGTTCCGCCGACGACAGCACGGCGACGGCGTGGGTATCGAGGCCGAGGCCGGCGTATCGCCTGCGGCGATCGGCCGGAAGCTCGGGCATCCCCGAGTGCACTTCGTTCAACATCTCGGCGGAAATTTCCACGGGCACCAGGTCGGGCTCGGTGAAGTAGCGGTAGTCGGAGCTTCCTTCCTTGCTGCGCATCGATTGAGTCATGCCGGCTTCCTCGTCCCAGTGCCGGGTCTCCTGAACGATCCTCTCCCCCGCCTCGATAGCCGAGATCTGGCGCGTGATTTCGGAGGCGACAGCGCGTTCGAGCGATCGGAACGAGTTCATGTTCTTGATCTCGACTTTGGTCCCCAATTCGGTTGTGCCGACGGGTCGCACAGAAACGTTGGCGTCGAAACGGAGGGAGCCTTCCTCCATCCTGGCGTCAGAGACATCGAGCTCGGCCACCACCGCCCGAAGTTCCTGGGCATATGCCCGAGCCTGTGCAGCCGATCTGATATCCGGTCTGGACACCACCTCGACCAGCGGCACGCCTGACCGGTTGAAATCGAGGAGTGTCGACGTCGCCGAGTGAATCCGTCCACCGAGGCCTTCGTGCAGGCTCTTCCCCGTGTCTTCCTCCATGTGCGCCCGTTCGATCCCCACCCGGAACTCCTCGCCGTCGACTTCGACGTCGAGCCACCCGTCGGAGCAGATCGGAAGGTCGAATTGCGAGATCTGATAGTTCTTGGGAAGGTCGGCGTAGAAATAGTTCTTGCGATGGAACACCGAACGAGGTGCGATCTGGCAGTGAAACGCCATCCCGATTCTCGTGATCCATTCGATGGCGGTCGCGTTGATGACCGGCAGCGCCCCCGGCAGCCCCAGGCAGGTCGGGCACACGTTGGTGTTGGGCTCCTCACCAAATCCGACAGCGCACGAGCAGAACATCTTGGATGCGGTCTTGAGTTCGACATGGACCTCGATGCCGATGACCGGTTCCCAAACAACCGA
>JANMST010000083.1:0-4913 GCA_031389635.1 Acidimicrobiia bacterium
TCGAAAGCACAGCCGGAAGAACTGGTCGACCTCGATCCGGCGACGGCCGTCTTCGGAGCCGCCAGCTTCCTTCCCGTCGTTGGTGCTTTCCATATCGACGTCGAGCTCGATTTCGGCCCGGGCTACGTCGGTGCCGGTTCGACCGGGCAGCCGGTAGACCGGCAGCTCTCCAGTGGCGGCCCGGGCGTTGAGAATGGCGGCGGGAAGGAAGCTGGCGGCTCCGAAGACGGCCGTCGCCGGATCGAGGTCGACCAGTTCTTCCGGCTGTGCTTTCGAATTCAGTAGGCGGGCGGTCCGATAGCTCAGGGCGGCCACCCCGGCCCGATCCTTGATACCGAGGTCCTGGAAGACCCGCCATTGGGCGTAACTGATGCCCGGGAGAAGGCTCGGATCGCCCGACCCGGCGAGCAGGACGAGGTTGCACTGGTTCAGCCAGGGGCAATCGGGGCACTCACCCGAGGACACCGGCTCCACCAGAAGATCGACAGCGTTGGACGCCTGTGACTGTTGAGCGGTGGCGGCGATGTCGAGACGGAACCCGTACTCGAAGTCGTAGATCTCCATCGAGGTTCTGAGCTTGCGCTTCTTCCCGTCCGATTTGGCCGGGGTTTGCCAGATGGGCTCGTCGAGGTCGTACCAGACCACGACTCGTTCCTTGCCGATGATCCCGGCCTTCATCGATGACGAGGCATGTCCGCAGGCCTCCAGCATCCGCCGGTAGTGGGCGAGCTGAAGCACGTCTCCACGATGTCTGCGTCGTGCCCACCCCGCTCTGACCTCGAAGGTGAAGGGATCCGGGGAAGTCAGTGATGACACCGAGACCTGGCCGTCGTCCTCGACGTCCAGGGTGAGGTGGTGTTTGACGTCGACGGGGACGTAGCCATCGCCCGCCATGATCAGGAGGTCGGGCTTTCCGGTTCGACGTCCGGCCTCGTCCGCCGGCAGCCAACCGCCGAAGACCAACCCCGCCCCTGCCTCCATCGCGGCAATGGTGGCATCGACGGCCGATGCTCGGTCGAGGTCACTCACTATGAACACCCAGGTCGGCTCGGCTGCCGTCTGCAACTCCACCAGGACGCTCGCCTCGAAGGTGTTCCCGTCGGCCATCCGCATCAATGCATCGAGGCTGTGGCTGACGGGCGGCGCCGGGTAGAGCATGTCGTTCTGGATCCGGACCGGGCATTGCTTGGCGATATACCCGCCCTGAAATGGCACCCTGGAAACGTCGAGTCGCGAACTCATGGTCGGCCGGCCAGCTCTTCGAGTTCGGTAACCACCCGGTTGAGCTCTTCGGCAAGGGGCGAACCGAGCCGCCGGTAGGTTTCGGCCAGGGATCGGTAGTACCAGAGCTGATCGCTGTCAGCATTGAACCTCTTCCACAAGTCCTCGCCGTGGATCCGGTAGTCGGCCAGGACCGATCGGGCGTTGTGGAGCTTGTCGGCGTTGGAAACCAGGGTGGAGTCGGGGGAGTGATGCTCCAAGCTGGCGATGTACTTTTCTTTCCTGAGCCGCCAGGGCTCTTTGACGGCGCCTTCCTCTGGCTCGGCATCTGAGCAATCACGGACGATGCCGGCCACCCGCTCTCCAAAGAGATCGACTAGCTCCTCATAGGTTGTATTCGTATGCTCGCGATCTTCCAGGGAGTCGTGCAGCAGGCCGGCGATCGCCTGGTCCTCGTCGCCGCCGACTTCCAGCACTAGCGCCGCCGTCGACATCAGGTGGGCGAGATATGGGATCTGGGTGGACTTGCGGTGCGGGCTGTTGTGCCGTTGACGGGCGTAGATCAGCGCCCGATCGAATCGCTCGCTCAGCACCGTCATTTCTTCACCACTCCCTATCGGCCAGTCCCACTTATGGACATAGTGGCGGATGGGTGGGACAGATTTGGAAGTCCACGATACGGCACACCGTCCGAAGCCCGATCACGGGGGGGGGCCGGCAGATCCATACCGGGCAGATCGACATTTTCAGAGCCCTTCCATGCCGCACTCGGATCCCGCAGCAGGGTGGCAACATAGCGATCTATGAACTCCCTTCGATTGGTGCCGGCCGATCGTGACCTGGCGCCGTTGGCCGTCAATCCCGCTGTCGACTATCGAGACAAGTATCGAGGGGCGCTGGTGGGTGTTGGCATCGGTGACGCGTTGGGACGCCCGGCCGAGGGCAGGAGTCCTGAGCAGGTGAAGAGGGTCCACGGCAGGATTTCTGACTACATCCCCTGGAGAGGCTGGCAAGGCGGACCAAGAGGGACCCTCACCGACGACACCGAGTTGACCATCGCCTTGGCGGAATCGCTCATTGAGCAGCGCCAGATGGATCCAACCGATTTCGGGCGTCGGTGTGTCGCCTGGCTCCCCGTCGGTCGGGGCAAGGGCCATGCCACGAAAGAAGCGTGCCTGAACCTGGTCGCCGGTGTGAGCTGGGATGAGGCCGGAAGCGATTCGGCCGGCAACGGGGCAGCCATGAGGGCCGCACCCATCGCCCTTTTGCACGCTCTGGACGTGAACCAGATGAGGAAAGATGCCGGGGTTAGCGCCGTTGTAACCCATGCCCATCCAACCGCCGTCCTCTCGGCGGCGGCGCTCGCCTACCTGGTTGCCGAGCTCCTCCATATCCGACCGGGCGACCTTGACATTGGCCCTCTGCTGGAGCGATTGGTTGGAAGCCTGGAGGACCTGTCCGATCCGGAGCTGGCGGAGCGCAAGCCCGGGGGTGGAACCGTTCGCCTACTCGACCGGCTCAAAGAGATGGGGGAGAGGCTCGATCAATCTTCGGATGACGTCTTCGCCTACACATTCAACGGAGCCTTTGTCAGCGAATCGCTGCCGGCCGCCCTCTGGTGCTTTCTCCGCAGTCCCAACGATCCCGAGCTCGTGGTGACGACGGCGGTGAGCGGTGGCTATGACGCCGACACCGTTGCGGCGATGGCCGGGGCGATGGCCGGCGCCTACAACGGGTTGTCCGCCTGGCCGAGTCGATTGATCGACGACCTCGAGTACCGGGACGGATTGGAGGGCTGCGCCGACGATCTCCTCGATCTCTCGTCGCTGCCCCATCAAGACCCGGTCGAGACGCCCCTGCCGGCGGTCGCGAGGGTCAATGCCTTTGCAGGGCCCTTTGCATTTCTGTCCAACTCCGCCCGATTTCCGATCGAGATCGACGGTTTTCGCTTTCCCACGAATGAGCACGCCTACTCGTCGAAGCGGATCGCCGGGGAGACGGTCGCCGCCGACGTCCGGTTCATCCCGACGCCCGCCGGTGCGATCGCCCGCCGCGAAGTCCCGGCTCATGCCGACTGGAAAGAGGACCGGGCGACTGTGATGGAGACGCTGATAGCTGCGAAGTTCGCTCCCGGTTCGGGTGCCGCCACCCGACTGCTCGCCACCGGCGACGCCTCCCTCCGCAACGAGAATTGGTGGGGCGACAGATTCTGGGGGACGGTCGATGGCATCGGTGAAAATCGGGTTGGCTTGATGCTCGAGGACGTACGGGCTTCACTCCGAAACTGATAGAGCCCGAGCGATAGGCCCGCGTCGGCTAGATCAAAGCGGCGGCGCCGAAGGCAAGCGCCGAGAGCGTGACCATGCTTCCGGAGGTGGCCAAGATAAACGTCCGAGTCTGCTGGCGCATAGCTTCGTGAACGTTGTCGAACCGCTGATCATGGTTGTTGAGTCGGATATCGATCCCGTCCATACGCATGCTCAGTCGTTGCTCCATGTCGCGGAGGTCTGACTTCAACTCGGTCCTCAACTCCGAGATGTCCGATTTCAGGTCGCGGAGGGCTGACTTCACGTCGCCAATCGCCGACGTCAGGTCCGACTTCAACTCTGTCTCCAGGTTGTGGATGTCGGATTTCGTGGCAGGTTCTTCGGTGGGTAGATAGGTCATGAGGGTCGAAGCGTGATCTGGTCCCAAAACTTCGTTGAGACGCTGAAACAAGGCAACTCTGGGCGTTTCGGTGGTCATGATGGTCCTTTCTGACCATCGCAAGCCGCATCATCAATCTATCACCCGGGAAGGACAGATTTCCGGAGCCGATCCCATCAAAACCGTCCCCATGCTGAACCGTTGAGATGCCGGCGGCAGTGGCCTTTCATCGGCTCGGATGCTTCAGTAGAATGTGTTTACATTGTCAACATGCCTGCATGGCGCGGCATCCGCATAAAGAGATCAACAAGGCGTTGCAACGTGCTGACGATGCCGGGTTTGAGGTGGTCAAGGTCAAAAGCCGCCATTTGCGGGGCAAAGTGATCGCCCCGAACGGGCAAGAGCTCATGGTGTGGAGTACGCCACGAAGCCCCGAGACGATGGCCAAGCGGATCCGTGAGTTCGTGCGCAGGTACGAGAGCTAGAGGAGCGACGACATGGTGGTTTATACGTTTCGGGTGTCAGTCGAAGACCCCATAGACGACGACGGTGCCGATCGTCTCTTTGAAGCCGGGGTCGATGACGGTTTTTTGGAGACAGGACCCTCGGGTCATTCCGTCGGGTTTGAATGCGAGGCGGAGGACTTCCGTACGGCGATGCTGGCGGCGATCGAGAAG
Organism: Acidimicrobiia bacterium; assembly: GCA_031389635.1. Lineage (GTDB taxonomy): Bacteria > Actinomycetota > Acidimicrobiia > Spongiisociales > ZC4RG35 > DATEEG01. The sequence continues at coordinate 4,545 of JANMST010000083.1, forward strand.
ATCGAACAGGTTGAGGCGGCTGGCTTCGAAGTTCTCCGCATGGAGCCGGATGAGTTCGTGTCTGCTGCCGACATCGCCGATCGCACGGGTCGGACCCGGCAGTCGATCTCTCTGCTCATCCGGGGGGAGAGAGGACCGGGAGGTTGGCCTCGCCCCGTGGCCGGGAACGTCAGAAGCCCTCTCTGGCGTTGGGCCGACGTCGCTGCCTGGTTCGAGGGCTTCGACGGAAGTCAGCAGGTCGACCGGGAAGAGACGGCGTTCCTGGCGGCGGTAAACGAGGTGCTCGCCACCCGCCGTGCCCTGCGGCCTGTGGACGCGGTCACCCGGGAGCGTCTGGTCGGCCTGGTCGGCCGACCTTTCCAGCACCGG
>JANMST010000136.1:0-9674 GCA_031389635.1 Acidimicrobiia bacterium
GCGCCAAGGGCAAGATCATCGTCGACGTGACTCGATAAGGGAGAGGCCGGCAGATGTCAGACGGCAGCCGAGCCGAGAACCTTGACTTCCTCCCCGGTCGGGTCGATCAGTCGGTCGAACCCGCCTGACACGATCAAATCCAGAGGGAGTTTGGACGTGACGATCTTGTCCACCGGGTACTTCCCGGCGGCGACGAGTCGGATGACTCGTGGCCAATCCGTCACGTTGTAACACCAGGTGCCCTCGATCCTGAGGTCTTTCATGCTCCACTTCTCAGGAAAGGTCATGGCGGGTGCAACGTGAAGGCCGGTCTGAACGACGGTTCCCTGCGGCTTGACGGCGTCGATGCAGGCGTTGAACGCCGCCTCCTTCCCGGCGCACTCAATCGCCGCGTCGACACCCTCGCCTTGAGTCAGCTCTCGCAGTCGCTCTGCCAGAGCCTCGCCGGTCTCGGTAAGCACGGGGCCGACGTCCAGTCCGGCAGCAAAGGCACCACGCTTCGGGTTCGGTTCGGAGATGATCACTTCACCGGCTCCGAGGGCTGCGGCGGCGAGGGCCGCCAGTGCACCGATCGGTCCGGAGCCGGTAATCAGCACTCGGCCACCAGCGGGAAACCGGGCCCGCTCGACTCCGTACATGGCAACCACTGCGGGTTCTATGGCGGCTCCCTGGATGTCGGTCACCTCATCGGGAAGTCGCGCGACTTGGTACTCGTGCACCAGTGAGTACTCAGCCAGTCCGCCGCTCGGTGAGCTGAGACCGGTGCACGCCATGATGCGACACATATGGTGCTTCCCCAACCGGCACATGTCGCACCGTCCGCAGAAGATGAGCGGCATGACGGAAACCCGATCGCCGGTTCGGACCGAGGTAACACCCTCGCCGATTTCCACTACGCTCGCCGAGAATTCGTGCCCGAATATCTGGGGAATGGTGACCCCCGTCAGCGGATGAGGCTTGGCCGGCGTGACGATCGGCCCCGATGTGTACTCGTGCAGGTCGGTACCGCAGATGCCACACCACAGCGGCTGCAAGAGCACATCTCCCGGTCCCGGATTTGACGGTTCAGGGACCGATTCGACCCGGACGTCGCGCGGGCCGTGATAGACGACTGCCCGCATGCTCAACTCGGTTTCGCCGACTCGGGTTCCCCGGCCTCGCGTACATAGCCCGCCTCGGCCAGAGTGCCCGCCCCCCCGTAGCACCAGACCATCACGGCCCGTTCGGTCTCCGAGGTGTTGTAGAAACCGTGATAGGCGTCGGTAGGCACGAAGACAATGTCCCCAGGCCCCATGGCCACGTCATCTTCACCGACTCGAGCGATGCCGTGGCCCTCGACTACGTACTCGGTCTCCTCGGCATGTGGATGACGGTGGATGTCGTGCTTGGCCCCGGGTGGGAACACAGTGATCCCGAACACGGTCTGCTGCGCGTTTACGGAGTCCCTGGTGATCAAGAACTTGACGTTCATGTCGACCCATCCGTCCTCGGCTTTCAGGGTGCCATCGGCATGGAAGGAGTCAGCATGGACTTTCATCGGATGGGTGTCGTGGATGGGTTGTGACATCTCCCCTCGCCTTCCAAGGACAGGCCGGGAACCTACTCGCCTACACTCCCGGTTGCAAGCGCTTGCAATGGAGGTCGGATGCGAATGCAGGGCCGCAAGGTCATCGTCACAGGGGGGGCCCAGGGCATTGGTCGGGGCATCGCCAACCGCCTCGCCCAGGAGGGTGCCAGCGTGATGATTGGAGATCTCAATTCCGACGGCGCCGAAGAGGTCGCGAAGGAGCTCAGGGACGCCGGGCTCGAGGCAGCAGCTCATCCCGTCGATGTGAGCCGCCGGGACTCAACCAAAGAACTGATCGAGGCCACGATCGCGCGGTTCGGCCGGCTCGACGTGATGTTCAACAACGCAGGATTCAACAAGCCGGAGCCATTTCTCCAGATCACCGAAGAGGTCTGGCACCGAGTGATGGACGTGAACGGCCTGGGTGTGCTTATCGGGACGCAGGAAGCCGCGAAGCAAATGATTGCTCAGGGCGACGGTGGCAAGATCATCAACACCGCCTCGATTGCCTCTCGTCAGGGCTACCCGAGCTTCGTCCCCTATTGCGCGTCGAAATTCGCGGTGTTGTCGATCATTCAGGGTGCGGCGAGAGCCCTGGCAGGACACGGGATCACGGTGAATGGCTTCGCGCCTGGGGTAGTCGACACGCCGTTGTGGAAGCAGCTCGACGCTGACCTTGTCGCCATCGGCGACGCCGATGAGCCCGGACAGGCGATGAAGGATTTTTCGGCGGGGATTCTGCTCGGTCGCCCGGCACAACCGGAGGACATCGCCGGAACGGCGCTCTTCCTGGCTTCCGCCGACTCGGATTACATGACCGGCCAGGTCGTAATGATCGACGGCGGCATGGTCCTCGTCTAAGTAGCGCTCACACTTAGTCGAGAAGCGTTTGGCCGATCGCACTCAACGGCGCCCATCACCCAATTGTCTTGTCGATCCGCGAGGAATGAAGACCGGATCGAGACACATGGATGCAACCCCCTGCTCGCCGGCGAGCATCCGCAGCGCGACTTCCCCCGCCGCAGTGCCCACTTCCCAACCGGGGTAGCGAACCGTCGTAAGGCTCGGCGTAAGAAACTCGGTCAAAGGCATGTCGTTGTATCCCGAGACCGAGATGTCCTCGGGGACTCCCAGACCGCGCTCACGGATCGTCGAAATGGCTCCGATTGCCATGGCATCGTTGTGGGCGAAAACGGCGGTCGGTAGTTCCGAGGCGGAGTCGAGCAGCCTGGCCATCAGGCGGGAACCCTCCTCGAGCGTTGGCTGCACGGCTTCATCCCGGATCGACAACTGGCGGAGACGTCGCGGCTTCAACACCGCCGCAAAGCCCTCGCTCCTCAAGAGAAAGTTCCTGACATCGCTCGGACCGGGGAGCTGGGCCACGAGCTTGTGGCCGAGGTCGGCAAAGTGTTCAGCGACCATCTCTCCGCCCCGACGATCGTCGTGGGTGACAATCGGCACCGAGACGCCTAGCAGGGTTCGAGCCGCGACCACCGTCGGAACGATCCGCCCGGCGGACTCGATGACATCGGCGTCTTGACGTTGGGCCGCGAGGATCACTATCGCATCCACGCCACGAGCCAACATGTGGTTGATCAACTCCGCCAGCACCTGAGAGTCGTTATTCGTTTCGGCGATGATGGGAACAATCCCGTCCACGGCGACCCGGCTGGCGACACCGTGAAGGATCGGCGTCACCCAGGGGTTGCCGAGGTCGGCGGCGATGACGACGATCGTCTGGGTGCGACCTGTCATTAGGCTCCGAGCCGGGAGATGGGGCCTGTACCCGAGCCTCTCGGCCGCTTCGGCGATTCGCTCCCGGGTCTTGGTATTCACCATCAACGAGCGGCGCGGATCGAGAGCTCTCGAAACAGTCGACGAGCTGAGGCCGACATCGTCGGCAATGTCGGCCAAGGTCGCGAATCGGGTATGGATTCGATCTCCAGTGGTATGCATCAGGTCGCTGGGTGGATCACGATGGTCGAGATCGCCCTCTGGTCGTTCCGGAGCGATGGCGAGTCACCGCGTTCGCTTGATTCGTCAGCTAGAGGTTTCAATTTAGGGAAGGGATGATCCTCTCGCGGCTGAGTCGCTCGAATAGATCCAGGAACGATCGGTCGGTGGGTTGGTAATCTGTGAATCCGAGCTGGCGGCTCTTGGTCATGTCTGTGAAGGTCTCGATCGTCCGGCCGAGATCGGCGTCGGAGTGCCACCAGGAAGCGAGTTCTCCGAGCGGGTGGGGAGCTAGGCCGTGTTTCTCGACGATCCGATCCCACACCGGGGACGCGTCTGCCATTTGCTCGACCAAAGGGGTCGGGTGCCCCGGATATTCGGCCGCCTCGACTCCGAGACCTCTGGCGATGATTTGCCACATCCGCCTCCACCGGAACTGGTCCCCGTTAACGATGTTGAATGCCTCGTTGGCAGCTTCCGGGTTGACCGCGGCCCATTCGAGATGGCGAGCGAGAATCCGGGCGTCTGTTACATCGGTAACCGCGTTGTACTGCTCGGGCGACCCCGGGAACACGAACGGCCGGCCCGTCTCCCGGCAGATCGCGGCGTAGACGGCGAGTGTTACGCCCATGTTCATTGCGTTCCCGATCGCCCAACCTATGACCGTGTGGGGTCGGTGGACCGACCAGGTAAACCCGCCGTCGTCGGCGAAGCTCCACAGGATGTCTTCCTGGTCGTAGTAGAAGTTCTGGTAGGGGAGACGTTCCTGATCTTCCCGAAAGGGCGTGTCCGGTCTAACGAGCGCGTACGCCTCGAACGGGCCCAGGTAGTGCTTGAGGCCGGTGGTGAGTGCAACATGCTGCAGGCTCGGCGCGTCTGCAACTGCGGCGAGGAGGTTGCTCAGCATCGCACCGTTGACCTGACAGTTCTCGGCCTCAGTGGCCTGGCGGGACCAGGCCGTGAAGAAGACATGAGTTGGGTCGACTCCGGCGAGTGCCTTCTTGGTCGAGGAGGCATCGGTCAGGTCCGCCGCGATCGGAGTAACCCCTGCATAGTCGGAGGATGGTCGCCGGGCAACGCCCACCACATCCCAACCTCGATCTGCCAGGTGGCTCGCCAGTGCCCCACCCTGAATCCCGGTAACGCCGACGATGACTGCATTTTTCGCGTGGTCTGCCTTCTCCAACTCCTGTTCTGCACGCGCTTGCAGGGACTCTAGACGGACAGTTCGGGCGAGTCCGGTGGACGACCTCCGCCTTGGAAGGGCTCAATGGATGGTCGGGGAGCCTAAACAGCCCGACGCTCAGCCATCACAGGGTCTCGGTGAACCACCTCTGAGCGTGGCGCGCAGCCACGGCCAGCTTGTCCTGATCCGAGTAGAGGGTCATGTGGGTCGTGTGGGGCAGCACCTCGAGATGCTTGCGCGCCGACGGGATGGCGTTGAATGCTCCGATCTCGAGGTCCCAGAGGGTGAGGTCGTCACCCTCGGCCACGATCATCAGGACCGGGGTGTCGTAGATTCGCTTGACGAAGGGACCGACGTCGTAACTCTGCAGCAGCTCGACCGACTCCACCGTGCTGCGGTTCTCATAGAGCGGCGCCGAGCTCTCGCGAATCGCATTGAACGTTTGAAACGTCTCGGGAAATGGCCATGCCGAGACTTCGGTGTTGGGATCCGGGGCTGCATGAGGTAGGTACAGCCGACTCCCAGGCGCGTCGTAACGAAGCCTGCGATCCTCGGCGATGAGAGCTGCCAGACGGCGGTACCCCATCGTCCCGTGGACGCGGCGCATGTTCTCGTATCCGTCGACCACGGGGATCTGGCTGACGATGCTTTGCACGCGGTCATCGATGGCGGCGAGGATGAGCGCGTGGCCGCCCGAGTACGAGATACCCCAGACCCCGATTCGCTGGGCATCCACTGTGGGATGGCGCTCGAGGAAACTCATCGCGGCCTGGTAGTCGCGGATCTGGGCCCAGGGATCGAGGTGTTGGCGATTGTCGCCGTCCGACACTCCGAGGTTGCGGTAATCGAACACCAACGCGTTCATCCCGGCGGCCTGGAACGCTTCCGCGTACGTGGGCATCACGATCTCGCGTACGTAGCACCAACCTCCCGCCAGCACCACGGTCGGACGAGGTCCGTCTTCGGGGGCGTGGTAGAGCCATCCGCGGCAGATTTCGCCGTCGGACCTGAACTCGACTTCCTCCCTCATTGCAGCCTCCTAGCTCCAATCGCAGGAGGCGCGATCAATCTTCCTCCCTGCAGAGAAGCCTAGAACCGACCCCGCTCCACCGAGGCGTGGCGCAGCTGACGACTCACCGGGTTCCTTTGGACAGGGCTGAATTTCTGCTTGACGTAGATGCACATCAGTGGCCGTCCGCCGATTCGTTCTGCCCACCTAGCGCCCTCCCTCTACCTGATACCGAAGCGGCCATCGACTCGCTCGAGTCTCCAACCGCGTTTTCAACCCATCCCCGGACCTGTAGCTCAATCGGCAAGAGCAGGGGACTTTTAATGCCCGTAGGCGGGACACTGAACGACACCCAATAACCACCGTGTTTGTGGATATCGGCTTCAACACTGAACGCCGAATTACTCTGCTCTGGTACACCGCGCTTTTCATCGCTCGAGCACTGTCCGTGCCTCGCGCAAGTCCGCGGTGTCGAAGCCCTCAGAGAACCACTGGTATAGCTCCTTCAGCATGCGAAGAGACTCCTTGTCGCCGCGGTGCCGGGCCAGGCTGGTTGCTGCTCGGAGTTCGAGCGACCTCGCTCCCTGACGGCGGGCTACGTTGAGCGCCTCCCGGAAACATCCCGCGGCCTCGTCCTGAATCTCCGACTGTGCCAGCAGCAACTCCCCCCGAAGCCGGAGCAGCTCGGCATCCCAGAAATGATCTTCGGTCCTGTGGGCCATCTCCTGTGCCTCCGCAATTGCGACCAGGCCGGCGTCGACGTCTCCGATCTCCCGCAGACGCGAAGCCAGGAGCGCCATGAAATATGGGAACAATATGTGGTTTCCGGTGAGGGCCATCGCCGCCAAACCCTTCTTCATGAGTTCTGTCCCCGCCCGGACTTCGATGTCAGTCAGTGCCCAGCCTTCGAAAATGACCCTGATAGGGTCCCCAAACCACATCCCCAACTCCTCGTCCACCTGCTCGACCACCGGTGAGAGGTTGCTCCGAAGCCAATTGAAATCCCCGCGGTCGATCGCAACCAAGCACCGGAAGAAAAACGCGAAGCTCTCGCTGTGGTGGTGGCCCAAAGTCCCCGCGAGTGATAGGGCCTCGTCCACCTCGCCAGCCCCAAGATCCGGGTAACCCAAGTACCACATCAAGTGCCCATGCCGGGCCAAGCAGGTCACCCGTGGATCTTGGGCATAGAGGGCCACGTGTACACCGTGTTGGAAGGGGTCGTAGCCGGCCAGAGCCCGCTCGAGATGCAGCCGCGAGCGTGCCAACTCTCCCATCCAGAACGAGCTCACTCCCAACACAAAATGAGCCTCCACTAACAAAATGGGATCGACCTCGGTCTCGGCGAGCTCGAGGAGACGGACTCCCAGGCCGTATGACTCCCGCAGATCGGCGCGTATTAGCGAGGCAAGCGCTAGTCCGCGCATGACCGGCCCGGTGAGTGCTCGGCCCAGCCGCTGGGACAGTTCTTGCGCTCGCATGTAGGTTTCCCGAGTCCCGGGCGCCGCGTAGCCGTCGAGTATGACCAACGGCACGCCGAGTGCCGTCCGCAGGTCTAGCTCCCTTTCGTCACGCTCGCGGCTCTCGGGAAGCGTCTGGAGTAGGGCAAGCAAGTCCTTGAGCCTGCGTCGCGCTTCCCGGAAATGCCTGCGTTCGTGCCAGAAGCGCCACATCACGTTCCCTAGGTCAAAGGCAAGGTCACCCTCATCGGCCCCGCGCGCCCAGTCCAGGGCCGCCCGCAGGTTGTCGTGCTCGGCCTCAAGACGGATCAGCCAGCTCTCGGCGGCTGGGCGCGCCAAGTCGGGTCTGCCAACCTCGGCCAGCTCGAGGAAGAAGACGGCGTGCCGTCTGAAGGCCTCTTTCCCTTCATCCATCTCAGCCAACCGCGCATGTGCGAACTCACGTATCGTCTCCAGCATCTCTAACCGCGCCTGTTCGCGGACCGGGCGTCTGAGAAGGCTGTTATCCAGTAGCGATGCCAATCCTTCGACGACGTCTATGACGGGGTCACCTCCCGCCACAGCTTCGGCCGCACTCAGCGAGAAACCTCCTACGAACACCGCCAACCGCCCAAATAGCCCCTGTTCGGAAGGTTCCAAAAGGTCGTAGCTCCAGCGGATGGCTTCGTCGAGCGTTCTGTGTCGAGCGACACCGCCAGCGTTGGCACTCCGTAGCAACGGGAGCCCCTGCACAAGGCGATCGAGCAGAGCCTCCGGCGGGAAGATATTGAGGCGAGCAGCGGCCAACTCGATGGCCAATGGAAGGCCGTCCAGACGAGCCACGATCTCAGCCACCGCGGCGGCGTTGCTCGAAGTGAATGAGAAACCTGGATCGACGGCACGCCCTCGTTGCACAAAAAGAGCCACGCCATCCCCTGCCGCGAGAGTCTTGAGGTCGATCACCTCGACGTGTTCAGGTATTTCCAACGGCGGGACAGGGAATACCTGTTCGCCGGATAAATGAAGCGGCGCACGGCTCGTCACCAACACTTTCAGTTCCGGTGCCGCCGTTAGGAGCTCGGCTACTTGCGAGGCGGCCGCCAGTATCTGCTCGAAGTTGTCGAGCACCAGCAACATCTGCCGCTCCCCCAAGTGTTCCTTCAGAGCGTCGAGGACGGTCCGTCCTGGTGACTCGGAAACGCTCAGGGTCGCGGCGACGCTCGAAGCCAGCAATTGGGGATCGCGAATCGGGGCCAAGGATACGAAGGAGGCTCCGTCGGAAAAATCGCTGAGAGCTTCCGCTGCTGCCTGCAAGGCCAATCGGGTCTTCCCTGTCCCTCCTGGGCCGGTGAGTGTCAAGAGCCGCGTCCCGGCGAGGAGCGCGTGGATGGTCGCTAGCTCACTGGTTCGGCCGATGAACTCGGTCAGCTGGATCGGCAAATTGTGGGGCTTGACGTTGAGGGCCCGCAGAGGGGGAAACTCCCCAGGCAAATCAGGAACCATCACCTGATACAGGTGCACACGATCGGCCAGGTCCTTCAGGCGATGCTCACCCACGTCGCGCAGCGTCACCCCAGGAGGGAGGATGTCACGGACCAGAGTTCGCAACGTGTCGGAAAGCAGGACTTGGCCACCGTGCCCGGCCGCCGCGATGCGAGCTGCGCGGTGCACATCCAGCCCGACATAATTGTCCCCTCCGAGTATTCCTTCCCCGGAATGGAGCCCCATCCGAACCCGTACCGAGCCACCCTCCGGCCAGGCATGTCCTGCCAGAGATCGCTGAGCCTCCACAGCTGCAACCACCGCTTGTAGCGCCGAGGCGAAAACTGCGAAGAAGGCGTCGCCCTCGGTGCTCACCTCCACGCCGTCCCCGTGGCCGATAGCAGCTCGGATCAGGCGTGCATGGTCCTCGAAGACGTCTCTGTATTTGGTGTCTCCCAGGCTCTGGATGAGCCGGGTGGATCCCTCGATGTCCGTAAAGAGGAAGGTGACCGTACCGACCGGTAGCTTCCCATCGTCCATGACATGCGATGCTACGCGCCGGTGGATCAGCCGGCCGGTGCGGAATTAGACGGCCTTCAGCACCGACGCGCTGACCGTCTGAAATCAAGCCGAAATTGTCGACCCAATCCCGGCGCCTTCCGGCGTCAGTTCGCCGACCCAGCAGCTCGCTTATGGCTCGCCACCGTCATTGTTGCTGAAACACCGACCAGATCCGGCCTGAAGGTCATGAAGCGCGGCATGGACCGTCGGTTGGCGGCAGGTGCGTTCATGGCCGAGACGCGGTGCTATCCAGCACTGAACGGAACGCTCAGAGGGTCAGCCTCGTTCAAAACCCAGCAATACTGGGAAGAACCAGGGCCTGTAGCTCAATCGGCAGAGCAGGGGACTTTTAATCCCAAGGTTGAGGGTTCGATTCCCTCCGGGCCCACTATCAGAATTGTGTGGTATTGCTTCGGATCGGAGGCTCGTTCCTCGCTTTCGACGAGACTCGCAGGTTCGGCTGGTGGCAAATTAGTGGCA
>JANMST010000185.1:0-2703 GCA_031389635.1 Acidimicrobiia bacterium
ACACGCTCAGCGCCCAGGGCTCGGCGCCTCGGCCGGCCGCGACCGACATCATCGAGACCGCCAAGGGCGCCGGTTCGTTCACCACGCTGTTGGCGGCGATCGACGCCGCTGGCTTGACCGAAACGCTCAAGGGGGCGGGTCCGTTCACCGTCTTCGCGCCCACCGACGAAGCGTTCGCGAAGCTTCCGGCCGGGACAGTCGAGGCGCTCCTCAAGGACAAGAAGAAGCTCGCGGCGATTCTCACCTACCACGTCGTGGCGGGTAAGGTGATGGCGGCGCAGGTGGTGGGGCTCAAGTCGGCCAAGACCGTTAACGGCCAGGAGGTCACGATCAAGACGGATATGGGGACCGTGATGCTCGACAACGCGAAGGTGGTCAAGACCGATATCGTGACGTCGAACGGGGTGATCCACGTGATCGATGCGGTAATTCTCCCGAAGATGTAGCTGGCGCGCAGTCGAATTGGCGAAGTGGGGGTCGCGGCCGACTATGGGCCCGACCCTCCTCGTTGTCGCGACGGCCCGGGTCTTGCCAATGAATCTGATCCAGCAGGCGATCGCGGTGGGTGGGCGAGTTATGGACGGGGCTATAGGACTAAGTTCCCCCCGGTCATAACTCCCAACCCACCGTTTGTCTTGGGATGGACCCGATTGACGTCCGGCCGCTTACGAGTTGTAGCATAAGGAGTTACGCCGACCCTATGTTGGTTGACGGGGCGGTGCTGGAAGGCTATTATGGGGGCCCGATTCGGGGGCGGTAGCTCAGCTGGGAGAGCGCTGCAATCGCACTGCAGAGGTCAGGGGTTCGATCCCCCTCCGCTCCATTTCATTGCCCCTTGGTGTAACTGGCAACACGTCTGACTCTGGATCAGAAGAGTCCTGGTTCGAGCCCAGGAGGGGCAACTTTCAAGGCCGCCTACCGGCGGCTTTGTCGTTCGCGGGCTGTCCCAATCACCTCAGGGGGCCGTGGGAACGCCGAGTTCGCCCAGCTTGGCGGCGATGTCTTCCGCCGAGGTGGCGGGCTTTACCGACTTGTCGATCGCCAGAATCCTGCCGTCGGCACCGATGTAGAACGTCCACCGACTGGCGACCCCCGCCACGTTGAGAACGCCGTAGGCCTTGGCGGTGGTCTTGGTCGGGTCGGACAAGAGCGGAAAGTCCGCCTTCTGCTCGGCGCCGAATTTGATGTTCTCCTCGAGCGGATCGACGCTCGCCATGAAATAGGTGGCCCGATACTTCTTGATCAGGTGGCCGCTGTCCGCGAGCGACTTGCACTCGATGGTGCAGCCGCGGGTGAAGGCCTTGGGAAACCAGGCGAGGACGACGGCGCGTTGCCCGTGAAACTCGCCGAGCCGGTAGCTCTTTCCGTCGGACGCCTCCAGCGAAAAATCGGGAGCCATGTCGCCCACCGTCAGCTCAGTGTCGCGCTGGGCGCATCCGGCGCCGACGACAAGTACGATCGCGAGTCCGAACAGTGGATTTCTGATGGTGGCCTTCTTTGCCAAGGACGTCCAGTCCGAGAAATCTAAGCACCTCGCGAGGGCAGGAGCATGCCTGCGGGTCCGATCTGGGGGTCACTGGGGGGTCACGGCCTCGCGGTCTATTGGCGGCAGTCTCATGACTGGAGCGACGCCATGTTGGCCAATTGGATCACCCTCTCTCGCTTCCCGCTGCTGCTGGTCAATGTCCTGATCCTCTATCGGGGATCGGCGCCGCTCCGCCTCGCGGCGGTCGGGTTGCTGTTCGTCGGATTGATGCTCGACACCGTCGACGGGGTGGTGGCCCGGAAGACAGGGACGACGAGCCTCTTCGGCAGCGTCCTCGACATTGCCGCCGATCGCACCTACGAGCTGGTCCTGTGGATCTGCTTTGCCCACCTCGGCCTGGTTCCGCTCGCGATCCCGCTGGTGGTGATTGCCCGCACCACCCTCACCGACGCTTTTCGGAGCATCGAGGTCGGGCAGGGCACCGCGCCCTTCGCCCAGCACCGGACCCGGCTCGGTCGGTTCCTGGTGGGCTCGACGCCGATGCGCACCGGCTACTCGATCGCCAAGACGATCACCTTCTGCGGCCTGGCCCTGGCTCACGCGTTGGGCGGCTTCGGCGCCGAGGTGGTGCCCGCGGGCCTGGTCGCCGGGATGCTGACGGTATTTCAGGGGACGGCCTGGGTCGCCGTGGGCTTCTGCGTGCTCCGGGGCGTGCCGGTCGTCGTCCACGCCGTGCGGCACTACTGGGGCGCCCGACCGGCACCGGCCATCGCGGCGCCCGCGGCCCGACCGGTTCCGACCGTCGAGATGCCGGTGTGTTGACCGAGCCCACGGTCATCACCGTTTGGCCGCCGGTGCCCAACCCAGGAGGGCGATGATAGCTTGTTGCAGCGGAGCATCCGAATCTCCGCGGTAGAGCCGATCTAAACCCCTCGCTGGCCGGAGACGTCGTTCATGCGCGCCACCCTCACCGTCGGTCACGGCGACCGAAGTCAGCTGGTCTACCGCACCGACTACCCCGATCCGACCCCCGGTCCGACCGAGGCCATCGTCAAGGTGGCGGCCACCGCCGTCAACTTCCACGACATCTTCACCCGGCGCGGGATGCCCGGGATCAAGATCCCCTTCCCGGTGGTGGTCGGGTCCGATATCGCCGGGACGATCGCGTCGTTAGGCTCCGCGGTCGTCGGGTGGGCGGTCGGCGAGCGAGTCCTGGT
>JANMST010000212.1:0-13597 GCA_031389635.1 Acidimicrobiia bacterium
CGACAATCCGACGGACCGAACCCGAAGCGGCGGCCGACTCGAGAACCGAACGGGTTCCGTTGAGGGCGGGATCGACCAGGTCGCGCTGGGGGTCGTCGACCGAGACGACGTAGGGACTGGCGGCGTGAATCACATGCTCGACTCCGTGCATCACCGGGTCGAAGGCGCCAGGCTGATTGAGGTCGGCCGCCACCAGTTCAAGTCGCTCGCTCCCGGCCAGGGCGGTGAGATGGCCTTCGGCCCGCACTCGATCGGGGGAGCGGACCGTGCCTCGAACCCGGTAACCATGGTCGAGCAATTCCCTGACGATGTGCGATCCGATGAACCCGGAAGCTCCGGTGACAACCACAGGCTGCTCAGTCACGGGCATTCCCGAAGAGTAGGCGGTAAGCCGTAGGCAGCCAGACGCTGCCCGGCCTGCGTCTTCCGCGTCCGCCGGCCTGCTGCCTACTGTTTACTGCCTACTGACAGCTGCCCAATGACAGGAACGACATGACCAACACCGGCATGGTTACCGGGATCGTCTCCACGACGACTCCCTGTAAGTCATGCCAGCGCGTCCCCACCACGTTCTTCAGGTTTCGGAGCAACACAGGCTTTCTCTTTATGCGTCGGGTTCAGATCTTCGAGGGGACCCTGTGTCGGGTCTGTGCCCGCAAGGTCTTCCGCGACATGCAGGCTCACAACCTCACTCTGGGCTGGTGGGGATTTATCTCCCTCCCGGGAATGATCGTTTTCCTGATCGACAACCGGGAGACCTTCAAGCGTGGAATAGCCCAGTTGAAACGTCCCCTCCCGGCCGATCCCAAGAATGACGTCAAGCTGGCCGGCAAGCCGGTGTTCGCCCGCGGTTCGGTGTTGCTGGTTCTGGCGATTCTGTTGACAACCGTGGTCGGGTTCGTGACCGACGGTTTTGGGATCGATCGCGACGAGTGGACGGTCGGCACCTGCGTCGATTACGAGGGCACGAATGCGATCTTGGTCCCATGTGATGCCACCACCGCCGAGGGCAATGTCCTCGCGATCATCGATGACGTGTTCGAATGCCCTCCGGCGGCAAGGTTCTTCGTCGATCTGAAGACGGGTTTCGTCGCCTGTTTGGGTTAGCGATCCGGCCGATGGAACAAGGCGAGGATCAGGGGGCGATGGCCCTTCCTGCGAGCAATCCCACCGCCAGGATCACCATCGCCCAGGCGAGCAACCGCAACGGCAGCTCCCAGGTGGCGAGGATCCTCTCGTCGCTCCAACGCTCCTCAGTGTCATCCCTGACGAGGATCATCTCGGCGCCTTCGGTATTGCGGCGGAGATAGCGGGCCGGAGTGCTGAGGGTCCGCTGAGCCATTGAGATCAGAGTCGCGGCGCCTGCGACTGCCACCGCACCGATCGTGACGGTCTGGGCCTGTGCCCAGTAGCCGACCAGCACTGGAAACCCACCCCAGGCGAGGGCGAATCCGAGCGTCGTGTGCAGGACCCGCGGTCGTTCCAGGGCATAGCCCGCCGCTAGAACCACCCCGGCCCCGGCCCACACCAACACCCACGGGGAGAGTTCGATCGCTCCGATAACTGCCACGGCCAGGGAACCGACGAAGCCGCCCACCGCGAGCAAAGTCAAGACGCCGTCGCTCAACTTTGTGTGGAGCGGGCGTCCGTTCCTCTCGTCGAGGGCATGCGCCGCGATACCGGTGCCGAAGAAGAACGCCAGGAGGGTCGCAGCCAAAACTCGCCAATCGATCTGCGGGGCGAGGGCAGCGCCGATGGCGACGTGGGACAGGTGCCAGGCCGTGTATGGAGGGTGCAGGACAGCTACGAGGTCGCCGGAGCGGCTCCCGACCGGCGCGTAGTAGGCGGGCCGTTTCACGGCTGGCGGGCCCACATCACCAGACCGCCCCCGAATGAGAGCCGTCTCATTTCGACATCGATGAACCCCGCCTCACGCCACACGTCGGCCGGGTCGGGATACCTCTTGTGAAAGTCTTCGATCGACCTACGGAGGAACCGCCCGACTTCATACCACCCCGGGCTGATGAACCGACCCGCAGCCGGAAGCATCATGCCCGCATAGACCGCCCACGGTCCTTTCCACACGCCGGTGGGCAGGCCGAATTCCACCATCCCGATCCTTCCGCCCGGTTTGAGCACCCGGGCCAACTCGGTCAGGCAGGAAAGCGGGTCTTCGACGTATCGCAACAAGTAGCCAAAGGTGAGGGCGTCGAAGACGTCGGCGTCGAAGGGCAGCATCTCGGCTCGGGCCTGGACGCGCTCGGGCCCGGGATGGAGCCCGAGCATCTCCCCGGAGAGATCCACAGCGGTGACATGGTGGTCCTGCGCCTGCAGCCGGCGGCTGATCGAGCCGGTTCCTGCCGCCACGTCGAGGACCCTGGAGCCGGTCGGAAGCGACAGGCCTTCGACCATGACCCGACGCCACCGGCCGTCCTGGCCGAGGCTGAGCACCCGAGCCCATCTCTCGTAGGTGGGGGCGATCGGAGCGAAGAGCCGCCGTGCCGTCTGATTGGGAGTCGATGTCATACCACCGCCGTTCGGTTGGCTCATTGTTGCTCCGAGCTAGCCGACCGGGTCGATCGTGGCGCCCCTGATATTGGAGCCGACCCCAATCATGATCAGGACCAGGCCCACCACCGCGCCGATGGTGAGGGGATCGTCCACCAGCACTGCCGAGGAGAGGAGGCCCACTACCGGAACCGCCATCAGGATCAAGTTGGTCGACGTGGCCGAGATCCGGCGGAGGATGATCTGCTGCGCCCAGACCGTGAACGCCCCGGCGAGTGAGCCCTGGTAAACGACGATGCCGATGAGCTGGGGAGTCCAGTCGATCCGGGGCCAGCCGTCAGCCAGAAACGCGATGATCGTCATCGGCACCGCCCCGGCCAGCATCTGCCAGGGCATCAATTGCATGGCAGTGCCGCGGGAGCCGCCGTGATGCCGGATGTGGACCATCGTCGCGGCATTGATGAAGGCTGCACCGATCAGAAGGGCGTGCCCCCAAACGATGGCCCCGTTGCCCCAGTCGAGCACCCACGGCTCGAACAGGAAGAAGAGCCCGGCGGCCCCGAGTCCGAGGCCAATCCAGCGAGGCCGGGTCATCTTCTCTCCCAGGAATGCCACCGCCAGGGGAGCCGTCCACAACGGGCTCGTCCAGGCGAGTACCGAAGATCGCCCGGGGGGGAGGATCTGGAGGGCGGTGAATACCAACAGATAGTTGAGGGCGAGCTTGGCGACCCCAACCGACCAGATGATCGGCTGATCGTCCCGACGGGGCCGGTGGAGGTCTCCCGTCAGGGCCGCAACCAACGCCACGACCACCAGGCCTCCGAGCAGCCGCAGGGCCGACAGCCACACAGGCGAAATCGACCGCAGCCCGGTGGCAAGTATCGGCCAGTTGAAACCGAGGATAAGGACGACGAGGCCGAGCAACACCGCAGTGGAGGCGCGGGCAGCTCCGACCTTCGGTTCGGTCTTCCGGGCCTGGGGAATGGCCGTCACCTGGATTGAAAGGCTGCTCGTCCCCCAGCCGACCGGTCTTCGAAGTTCATGGTGCGAACCTCCAAGTTACCGAACCGCGCGGTGCCTTCCGCCGACGGCGGTATTGGGTCAGTCGTAGAAACAATTTGGCACCTGATAGTTAGGCACCTAAGCTATTTGGATATGGGTTCGGATAGGCATCTCGAGAACGCCCCGCTGGGACGGCTGGTAGCAATGGCCGGCCATCTGGCCAGTGAGCGCTGGACCAGATACGTCGCGGATTCGTTCGGGCTTTCACCGGCCGGGGCCGCAGTTCTGATGGCATTGGGCCACGATCGGAAAATGACGCACCGAGACCTGGCCCATGTGTGTTGCATACGACCGGGGACCTTGACCGGAGTGGTAGACACGCTGGTTAGGTCGGGCCATGTCGAGCGGAAGGCCGACGAGGTCGACCGCCGAACAGTCTGGGTGACCGTCACGAGGAAGGGCTCGGATGTGGGGGCAAAGGTGACCAAGCGGGTCGCCGGGCACGGGCGCGACGGCTCGGAGCGGGTCATCCGCTCCCTCACGTCGGTTGACGCCGACCCCAAGAACGAGGCGATCATTCGCCAATTTCTGACCGAACTCATCGTCCGCCTGTCAACCGCGAACCTAAGGTTATAGGCCGCGCTTTCCGCCGCTAATTGCCTTGAGATTGGCCTGTTCATGGAAGCCGAAACGATTCATCGTCGGAGGTGGTGGACCCTCGGAGTGATGGCGCTGAGCCTGTTGGTGATCGGACTCGACAACACCATTCTCAACGTTGCCCTCCCGACGCTGGTCCGCGAGCTGGGTGCATCCGCCAGCCAGTTGCAATGGATGGTCGACGCCTACATTCTCGTTTTCGCCGGACTGCTGTTGACGATGGGTGCAATCGGAGACCGCTTCGGCCGCAAACGTGCGTTGAGCGCCGGCCTCCTTCTGTTCGGATTGGGATCTCTCGGAGCAGCGTTCTCGGGGTCGGCGAACATGCTGATCGCCACGCGGGCGGCGATGGGAATCGGCGGGGCACTGATCATGCCCTCGACCCTGTCAATCATCACCAACGTCTTCTCGGGAGCTGAACGAGGCCGCGCCATCGCTGCCTGGGCGGCGGTCTCCGGCCTCGGCATCATCGGGGGGCCGGTCCTGGGCGGGTGGCTTCTCGAACACTTCTGGTGGGGATCCGTCTTTCTGGTGAATGTGCCCATCGTCCTCATCGCTGTGCTGGCGGGTTACTACCTCGTGCCGGAGTCGAAGGACCCCAATACCACGCCGCTGGACCCGGTCGGCGCCGGACTCTCGATCGCCGGACTTTCGGCGCTCGTCTACGCCATCATCGAAGCGCCGGCGAACGGTTGGACCGACCCTCTCATCCTCGGAGGGTTTGCCGTGGCTGCAGTGCTCCTTGGTTTGATGGTGTGGTGGGAGCTCCGCACCCCACACCCGATGTTGCAGATGAGCTTCTTTCGAAGTGCCAGGTTCAGCGCGGCCAGCGCCTCGATCACTCTCGTCTTCTTCGCAATGTTCGGGACGGTCTTCCTGATCGCCCAGTACCTTCAGTTCGTGCTCGGGTTCTCGCCCTTCGAGGCGGGTCTACGGGTGATGCCGGTGGCGACCCTGATCGTGGCGGCACCCTTATCCGCCCGGCTCACCGAGAAGTTGGGTTCGAAGATCGTCGTGACCACTGGGTTGGTGATCGTCGCAATCGCTCTGACCGTGATGGCAGGGGTTGAGGTCGACGGGGGATACGGCCGGGTGGCTCTGGCCCTGTCGATCATGGGCTTCGGGATGGGGATGACGATGGCGCCGGCCACCGACTCGATCATGGGATCGCTTCCCCTGGCTAAAGCCGGCGTCGGGTCTGCGATGAACGACACAACCCGCCAGGTAGGTGGGGCGCTCGGCGTGGCGGTCCTCGGGAGCGTGCTGGCGTCGACCTACTCGGCGGCGATGATCCCAATGGTGGCGGCGCTGCCAGCGCCGGCTGCAGAACTGGCGCTCGACTCCGTAGGAGGGGCAGCAAGAGTGGCCGCCGAGATTGGCGAAGCGGGTGCAGCACTACTTCAAGCTGCGGCCTCGTCGTTCGTCGATGGAATGGGCGACGCAGCACTAGTCGCCGCTCTCGTGGCTCTGGCCGGGGCCGTAGTCGCGGCAGTCTTTCTCCCTTCCCGGGCTCCCGACCCTCAAGTCGATTTGACCAGCGACTCCGGGGTTAGCCTCAGCTCAGGATGACCTCTGGCCGACCTCGCAAACCCGAAACCAACGCCGCAATTCTCGAGGCGGCCCTGGCTCTGTTCGGAGAAGTCGGCTACGAAGGAATTACGGTGGAAGCTGTGGCCGTTCGAGCCGGGGTGGGCAAGGCCACCATCTATCGACGATGGTCATCGAAGGACGAGCTCATCATCGCTGCCATCCAGGAAGCGTTGACGACGGTTGAAATTCCCGAGATCGGTGACGTGCGCACGGCGTTGATCAACTTGGTGGGGGGCGCCACTGCGTTCATGAGAACTTCGACAGCGGGGTCGATCTTTCCGCGGATGGCAGGTGAGGTAGCGGCGCGAACTCCGCTCGGGGTTCGATATGTCGAGTCCATCATTGGTCCGCGGCGAGCGATGGTGCGAGCGGTGCTCAGCCAGGGCGTCACCGACGGGGTGCTGCGGTCGGGCCTCGATATTGCCCTCCTGGCCGACACTCTGGTTGGGCCCATCATCTTGCGAAAGATCCTGCGCGAACTCGACGACAGCTCCGATGACTTACCCGAGCGCCTGGTCGATTCCTTGCTGGAAGGCTGGCTGGTCCGCTAAGTCGATTGAGGGCTACTCCAACGCCTCGGCGAACACGGGCAGACTGCGCTCGATCATGTCCCGGGTCGCGGTGAGTGAGATCCTGAAGTAACCCGGTCCTTCCGAAGCGCTTCCAGGAAGGACAATCACCCCGCGCTCGGCGAGGCCCATGGCAAAGGCGTAGTCGTCGTCTTCGGGAGAACGAACCCATAGGTAGAACGTTCCCTCGGGCAGTGTCAGGGTGTAACCAAGCGACAGCAGGGCTTGTCCCATCAGGTCGCGCTTGCCCTCGAGGTCTGGCAAATCGATTGACAGGTGTTCGAGATCCTCGATCGAGTGCTGAAGCAACGCATTGGGAAAGACCCATCCTCCGGCCATCTGGGCGACCTGGATCACCCCGCGCATCTGTTCCCGCTCCGGCATCGTCGGAGCCAGCGCCAGCCATCCCAATCGTTGTCCCGGGGTCAAGAGAACTTTGCCGTAGCTGTAGGCCATCAGAGTGTTCGGGTAGAACGCCGCCGGACTGACCATGGCGGCGTCGCTGAAGACCAGGCGGGCATACGGTTCGTCGGAAAGGAGGTAGATCGGTGACCCGAAGCGAACCGAGGCTTCGGACAGCACAGATGCCAGCCTCGTCAGGGTGTCCGCCGGGTAGATCCGACCTGTGGGGTTGTTCGGGGTGCTGACGATGACGATCCGGGTTCGCGGGGTGATGGCAGCTGCGATCGCGTCGACGTCGAGGTCGTGGTCGATCGCCATGACCGGAACCTTTACCGGGCTTCCGCCGGCGGCCAAAATCATCGCTTCGTAAAAGAACCAGGGGGGAACCGAAAAGATCACCTCGTCCTCACGGTCGAGGAGGGCGTGAAGAGCCACCGCAATGGCACCGAACGCCCCGGGCGTCAGGGCGATGTCGGCATCCTCGAAAGGAAGCCCGCGCCACTCCGTCAGACGCTTGGCCACCACCGCCTGGGCCTCCGGCTCCGACCGTTTGTAGGCGTACCAGTCTTTGTCCCCGGGGGCGGCGTGGCGGACCAAAGTCTCGGCGAATCCCGGTATGGCGAATTCCTGTGGGTTCCCGAAGGCGAAATCGCACACGTCGGGATGCTGGCGGAGCCTGTCCCACTTGCCGACGAAGTCGACCAGAGTGCTGGTCGATCGGATGATGGCTTCCATTCGGGCGGTCGGCATCGAGCACTCCAGGTTCGTGAATCCGTAAACATATCGAGTGTCCTGGGCTTCGGCCCGCCGCCAGGTAGGTGTCGAAGATCGGTGGAGAAGTTCAGCCGGCGGGAGAGAACCTCAACTCGATCCCGGGCCCGGTCATGACAAGTTGGTCGCCGTCGAAGGCAACCGTGTCGACTTCGGGCAGGGCCGCGGTGTAGGGGATCTCGACCTCCATGACGTCGGGTGTGCACATCATCAGGGTGGTGACCAAGTCTCCGGTCGAGATCGATGAACCATCGAGGATGAACTGACCTCCATAGGAGTTGCAAGCGGAGGTGCCGCCGATCTCGGTTCCGGTGACGTTGAGGGTGACCGGGCTGCCATCGATCAAGGGAAGCGCTTGACCGTCAACCGATCCCGACACCAACTGCCAGTTGCCGGTCATATCGATTTCGTCCTGGGTCGCGGATGAGCAGGCGGTGCCGAAGGCGAACAGGGCAATCAGCAGGATGAGTCGACGCATGAGACTCTGACGATCGGCGTCAAGGCAATGGTTCCACATGATCGACCCCAGGGGGTTGACAGGTGAGTAAACACTCACCTATGCTCCTGGTGATGGATGAGGTGTTTCGGGCGCTCAACGATCCCGGCCGGCGGCTCCTTCTCGACAGTCTCTTCAAAGATGACGGTCAGACCCTGTTGGAGTTGTCGGGCCACCTTCCCGAGATGACCCGGTTCGGGGTGATGAGCCACCTCCGGGTTCTTGAGGAGGCGGCACTAATCGTGACCCGCAAGGTCGGACGCAACAAGCACCATTACCTCAATCCGATTCCGATCCGAGAGGTCCACAACCGCTGGATCAGCAAGTACAACGCACCCTGGGTCAGCGCTCTCACCGAGATCAAGACCCACCTAGAAGGAGGCTCCAACGCCATGTCCGGACCGGTTCACGTCTATCAGGTCTTCATCGGCTGCAAGGTCAGCGACGCCTGGCAAGCGCTGGTCGATGGTGAGCAGACCCAGCACTACTACTACGGCACCAAAGTCGAGTCGGATTGGAACCAGGGGAGCGAGCTCCGCTATCTCTACCCCGATGGCACGCTTGCCGCCGATGGCAAGGTGATCGCCATCGATCCTCCCAACCGGTTGGAGATGAAGTTTCACCCTCGCTGGGATCCCGAAATCGATGCCGCCGGGCCGACCCGGATGGTGTGGCTGGTGGAGGAAGCCGACGGAACCACCCGGCTGACTGTTGAGCTCTATGAAGTGAAGGTAGGAAGCCGCACCTTCGACGACTTCGTCGGCGGACTCCCGATGATCGTTTCGGGCCTCAAGACGCTGCTCGAAACGGGACGCCCGCTGGTGGCCACCGGCTGACTCGTTCTTTGGCCTTTGCTGGCTGTCGGTTGATTCCAGAAAGAGGCTTGAACCTCCAGGTCGGGCGAGGCCCGCCCGACCTGGCGTCGATAGAGTTGGAGTCTCATGACCAACCGCAGCTCCGGGGTGGAGGCCGACCAGGGGACTGCACCGTGGTTTCGCCTTCTCTTGCTTGTCCAGGTCCTGGCAGCAGCGCTGTTCGGAGTCGTTCCATACTTCTTTCCTGGAGTGGCGGCAGATGCCGGGGGATATTCGGGCACCGAGGCTTTCATCTATCGGCTGGCAGGTGCAGCCGCGATTGGATACTTGGTGGCGGCCGCCGCGGTGCTCATGAAACCCGCTTGGTACCGATTCCGGATTCCCGCCGCAGGGTCCTACACATTCAACGCCGCCGCATTGATTGCCGCCCTGATGACGTTGTTCGAATCGAGGGGCAACTTCTGGGTCTGGTTCATCCTGATTGCCGCTGCCGCATTTGTGCTGGTTCTTATGTATGTGACCAGAAGGAACGAGGGGCCGCCGGCGCCCGCGCAGCCGTCCCTCGATCGCCCGGCCAGGGTGTTGTTGGCTCTGGCATCGTTGGCAGCCACATTCTTCGGACTGGCACCCCTCCTGGCGGCGGAGTGGTTTGCCGACTTCGCCGGCTTTGACCCTTCCGATCTGTTCATTTATCGGCTAGCCGGTGCAGCCACTCTCGGTTACGCATTCGGTGGTTATTTGTCGATCCGGGATGGTCGCTGGGAGGCAATCAAGGTGCAGAACCTGGCAGCGATCGTGTTCAACGGACTGTCGGCGATCGCGGCGCTCATGTATTTGACGTCCGGCGGCAGTTCATTGGTCGCATGGGTGATCCTCGTCGCTGCAACCTTGTTCACCGTGGCCCTCGGGATTCTCCATGTTCGCAAAGGTCGATTGGCCGGGGGATAGGGAGCTGTCGATTTTGGTCGATGACGGGTGAGGTATCGGGGGGCATTCGAGCGTCTCGCTGACGGGCCGAGTTGGGATGCTCGACACGAACCTCGAACCTCGAACCTCGAACCTCGAACCTTCATACAATCGACGGGTGGCTCTTGTATGTTCGTCGTGTGGCGCCAGCGCCCGGGATGATGCCCGGTTCTGTGCTTCCTGTGGCGCCGCCCTCACCCGCGGCTGCCCAGGATGCGGGGCGCCGGTGGAACCGGGGGCCAGGTTCTGCTCAGCCTGTGGGGGTGCCCTCACCGAAGGGTCCGTCGCGACAACGGGGCCCACTGAGGAGCGGAGGATCATCTCGGTCCTGTTCGCCGATCTCGTTGGCTTCACCTCTCACACCGAGCGCACCGATCCCGAGGACAGCCGCCTCCGACTCACCGTCTATCACACCCGGGTGCGCCAGGACGTCGAAAGGTTCGGCGGCCGCCTCGAAAAGCTGATGGGAGACGGCGTTTTCGCTGTCTTCGGCGCCCCCGTCGCTCACGAGGACGACCCCGAGCGAGCGGTGCGTGCAGCCGTGCGCGTCCTGGAATCGGTCCAAGAGCTAAATGAGGCCCAGCCCAATCTCGCGCTTGCGGTCCGAGTAGCGGTTACCACGGGTGAAGCCATCGTCCAGCTCGAGCCCACACCAGACCGCGAAGGAATCGTCGGCGATGTTGTCAACACCGCCTCTCGCCTCCAGAGCATCGCATCTCCAGGGGAAGCGGTTGTCGACGAGAGAACGTTCCGGGCCACCCGGCACATCGTCAACTTCGAGGGCCTGGACGATGTCGCTCTCAAAGGCAAGGAGAGCAAGCAGGCGGTGTGGCGAGCGACGGGCCTCCGCAGCCGCTACGGGGTAGCCGTGGAAGAAGAAACAACGACGGTATACGTTGGGCGCACCGACGAGCTGAGCCTGCTCACCGACACCTTCGATCGGGCTGTGGCCCGACGAAGCCCGCAACTGGTCACCGTGGTAGGGGAGCCCGGAGTCGGTAAGAGCCGACTAATTCGTGAGTTCCGGCGCGTGATCGACGATCGACCCGATTTGGTTTGGTGGCGCCAGGGACGCTGCCTTCCCTATGGCGAGGGCGTCACATTTTGGGCGATCGGGGAAGTGATCAAGGCCCAGGCCGGCATCCTCGATTCCGAACCCACCGAAGCCGTTACCGCCAAGCTTCGGGCCACCGTTGCCACACTCTTTGATGATCCAGAAGAGGCCGCCTGGGTGGAGCTCCGGCTTTCTTCGCTGGTCGGGTTGACCGGCTCCTCGGCCGAGCGCTCGGAACTATTCGCTGCCTGGCTGCGTTTCTTCGAGGCTCTGGCGGCTCGGAGTCCCTTGATCCTTGTCGTCGAGGACCTGCATTGGGCCGACGACGCCGTCATCGAGTTTCTCTCCCACATCCTCGACTGGGCGCAGGACTCACCGATCCTTCTGCTCTGCACGGCTCGCCCGGAATTGTTCAGCACCCGGCCGGATTGGGGGGGCGGCAAACGGGACGCGGTGACTATCGGCCTGTCGCCGCTTTCGGACGACGAGACGGTCCGTCTGATGAGTTCGCTCGCCAAGCGACCCCTAATGGAAGCGGGTTTGCAGAGGGCACTGGTCGAGCGGAGCGGAGGCAACCCGCTGTACATCTGCGAGTTCGTCTGTCTGGCCGAGGAGCAGGGGTGGTTTGATCGTCTCCGGAGAGGGGACGACATTCCCTTGCCCGACAGCATCGCCTCGATCATCGCCGCCCGCCTCGACCTGCTCGACCCCGACGACAAGGCCGTCCTTCAGGCGGCGGCGGTGATCGGCCGGGTCTTCTGGGCCGGGGCACTTTCGTTCGTCGAAGGACTCGATCCGGCGGAGGTGCAGAGCCGCCTCCGTCGACTCATAAGCCGCGAATTGATCCGCCCGGTCCGTCGTCCCTCGATGCAGGGCCAGGACGAGTACGCCTTCGCTCACGTCCTCGCCCGCGACGGCGCCTACAAGCGCCTGACTCGGGAGGACCGGGCTCGGCTTCATGAGGCAACCGCCCGCTGGCTCGAGGCAGTTAGCGGAGAGCGGGCCGCGGACGTAGCCGAGTTGCTGGCTCATCATCACGCCACCGCCTGGGAGCTGGCTCCCTCGGCCGACGACGACCGCCGGCGCCGGGTCTATCGATTCCAGATGGCGGCCGGTGATCGGGCCCGAGCTTTTGACGCCGGTCGGGCGGTTCGTTTCTATCGATCGGCCACCGCGCTTGCCAGTACCGGCAGCGAAAAAGGCCGGCCCCTCCTGGATATCGCCAACCTCGGCATCGGCAATGTCGAGGAGTCCATGGCGATGCTGACGGAGGCCCTGGAGGCGTTCGCCGAAGGCGACGACAATGGAGGACAGGCCGAGGCGGCCTCGCAGATTGCAACGCAGGAGTGGTACCGGGGCCACGCTGAGGAATCCGACCGGTGGCACGAACGAGCTCTTGAGCTGGCCGCCGACCTGGAGCCGAGCCCGGTCCTGGCCAAGGTGTTGGCGGCGGCCGCATCCTCCAGGTCGCTGCGAGGACGGGAAGACGAGGCCCTCGATCTGGTCGAGCGTTCGATGGCGGTCGCCCAGGCGGTGGGCGACACCTCGTCCTATGCCCGATCTCTGGTCATCAAGGGCACCGCCATGGCCCAACTCGGTGAGGGCGACGGTCTTGACGACATTCTCGAGGGGCTGCGAATCCAGCTTGACCGCAACGACACCACCCGGGCGATGAGCACATATAACAACGCCGCCACCATCCAGATCTACCTCGGGAACCTGGATAAGGGCCGCAAGCTGATCGAGGAGGCGATTACCTACGGGACCAATCGAGGCCTGCCGGCCCACGTCGATTGGTCGCGCAACACTCGCAACGAAGCTCTTTTCCCCCTCGGCGAGTGGGACGAGTGCCTGAGGGTGGCGGACGATCTGGTCGAGGAGGACGCCCACCGAGGCGGGTCACAGGTGGGGATGTTCGCCAAAGCCTGGGCGGCTAGCGTCCGTTGGTACCGCGGCGAGACGGCGGGGCCTCTGGCAACTATGGAAGAAGCCCTGGAATCGGCCCGGGAGATCCAGGACCCCCAGGCCCTCATCCCCGTACTCGCGTTTCTGGTCCAGTGGACCGAGACGGCGGGGGACCGTCAACGGGCCACGGCGCTGGCCGAGGAGTTCGCCGCGGTCACCCCGGAGCACCCCGTGTTCCTGGCGGACGTGATCGGCGCGGTGGCCCAGGCCATGAGGCGACTGGGATTGGTCGAGAAGCTGACGGCTTTGACAAATGCCGCCAAACCGATCGGCCCGGGTCCCACCGCCCAGGTCAACCTGGCACGAGCTGCTCTGGCGGAAGCCCACGGCGACTTGGAGGAGTCATTCGAGATTCTGCTCTCAGTCATGGGGAGCTGCGACCAGATGGCCAACCGGTTCCTCGGTACGATTGCGCGTATCGACGCCGCCCGGGTCGCCGGCCTCCTCCTCAGAGGCGAGGAACAGGCGAGGGTACTCGATGAAGCGGAGCCTTTAGCGGCCGCCATGGGCGCTCGACGCTTCCTCGATCAGATCACCGAGATGCGGAACGAAGGGCAAGAGGCGACCGCGTCAGGCAGTCGCGCCTGATTCAGCCGCGACCTGGACGCTGACAGCCAAAAAGGACTCGTTCTTGTGACGGTTGACCACCTGGGCGGTAGGCGAAGTGTCACAAGAACGGGAAATGATTCACCGGAGCCAGACCGAGACCATGGCGGGTTGCATGGTTTGAAGAGCCACGAGCTGCAGCTCTCTCGCTAACTCGAATAGATCGACCTCCGTGGCCAAACGTCGAGCAAGCGAC
>JANMST010000232.1:0-5862 GCA_031389635.1 Acidimicrobiia bacterium
CCGCCACAGAGCCGCTGGTGGTGGGCCAC
The DNA here is from genome assembly GCA_031389635.1 of Acidimicrobiia bacterium. Taxonomy (GTDB): domain Bacteria; phylum Actinomycetota; class Acidimicrobiia; order Spongiisociales; family ZC4RG35; genus DATEEG01. The sequence continues at coordinate 30 of JANMST010000232.1, forward strand.
GACGATTGGTTCGTGGTCCACTACTACAACGAAGGTCTCCAGATCCACCCGATGCATCTTCATGGGTTTCCCCAATTGGTTTTCTCCAAAGACGGTTACCCACTCGACAGCCCGTATTGGGTCGACACGCTCAACGTCGCCCCAGGCGAGCGGTATTCGATCCTGGTGCACGCCGATGCCCCCGGAGCCTGGGTCTGGCACTGCCACATCCTCAATCACGTCGAACGGGAAGAAGGAATGTTCGGGATGGTCACGGCAGTGATCGTGGAGACCGAATGATGCTCGTCTACTACTTCGGACACGTGAACGGGACCCTCGAGCAAGTTTCGAAAGCGATCAGCGCGGCGGAGGGGGAGGTGTCGGTCTGGGCCAGATTGGCCTACAGGAAGGGTGAGGAGCTGAGGACCCGTATCGATCCCGGCTCTTTCATTCCGGCCAAGGAAGTGGAAATCCTCTTGGGACGGCCGATGGGCCGGTCCGGCTCGGTCATCATCCCGATGGACTGGAAGGCGACCGGAGTCGGGGCGTTGTTCCCGGTCATGAGCGCCGACCTCGTACTGCAACCGCTGGGACCGGGTTTGGTAGAGGTGATCTTTCGAGGCTCGTACGAACCGCCGCTGAAAGTTTTGGGACGCCTTCTCGACCGGGCGGTGCTGCATCGTCTGGCAGAGGCAAGCGCCAAGGCATTCCTCGATCAGTTGTGCAGGGCGGTCGAGGATTCGATTGCCTCAGATGGGCAGAAGGACCCGGACGGTGGTTCCGCGCCCGAGAAGACTGTGGAGAGTGGTGTCGCCTCCAGCCTTTTCAGCTCGGCTCCGCAGACTCGATAGTCCCAACCCGGACACCACCGATGCAGGATCGAAGCCTTTCCCTCGATCGGTGATCGTCAGGATCAGGAAGCCGGCTCCGCTGTCGGCCGCAATCTCAACAGTGGGGCTCTCCGAGTGACGGAGCGCATTGCTGGTTGCCTCGCGGACGATCTGTGACGCTACGTCGATCACGTCGTTGGGGATCCGCCCCAGGTCGGGGCTGACATCGACCCGCGCTTGGACACCGTACGGCTCGGCCAGTTGCTGAACCAGGCGGGTCAGCTCGGTAGCGAGGTCGCGGTCGTGCCACACCGGTGGCTTGAGGTCGAAGATGAATCGGCGGAGCTCGGTGATGGCGGAGTCCAGGCGTTCGACGGCCTCCTCCATGTCGTGACGGTCACGGGCATCGTCCATCCTCGAGGCGAGCCCCTGGAGCACAAGACCGACGGCAAACAGATCCTGAATGATGGCGTCGTGAAGGTCGCGGGCTATTCGCTCGCGGTCTTCGACCACTGCCAGCAGTCGCAGCTTCTGTTGGAGCCTGACGTTGGCGACCGCCGAACCGGCGATGGCGGCCAGTGCCTCGACCAGTTGCTCGTCGTCTTCGTTGAAGCCGCCAGCCTTTTCAGTGAGGTAAAGGTTGCCGAACACCCGATCGCCGGCTCTGACCGGCACGCCCAGGAAAGCGGTCATGGGAGGATGGTTGGGCGGAAAGCCGCTCGAATCGGGGTGGTCCTGGATTCGATCGAGGCGGATCGTCTTGGCCTCGATGATGAGTGTGCCGAGGACCCCGCGCCCGGTCGGCAGAGGTCCGATGGCCTCCGCCACGTCGTTCGAGATCCCGACATGTATGAATTCGATCAGAGTGCCGTGCTCGCCGAGGACCCCGATGGCCGCGTACTTGGCACCAGTGGTCTCCCGCGCCGTCTCGGCCGTCGCTGCGAGCAGCTCGGAGAGATCGGCGGTGGCGGTGACGGCGGCAGCACCTCCAACGAGTGCTGCCAGCCTCTTCGCGGTTACGTCCGGCAGGCCCGGAAGAGTAGTGAATGAATGGATCGCCGGCTTTGTCTGTATCGTCTGTGACGGTGAACCGAGAATGAGAATCCTGCTGGTCGACGACCACGAAATCGTCCGCAAGGGCCTCCGATCGCTGCTCGATGCCGAGCCAGACCTCGAGGTGGTGGGGGAGGCAGGCAGCGCCGCCGAAGCTCTGCGCAGGGTCGGCTTCGACTCGCCCGACGTTGTAGTTCTCGACGTTCGCCTCCCGGATGGATCCGGTGTCGAGGCGTGCCGTGATATTCGCTCGGCCTTTCCCGACGTGAAGGTCCTCATGCTGACGTCGTTCGCCGATGAGGAGGCGTTGATGTCGGCCATCCTGGCCGGGGCATCGGGTTACCTGCTGAAGCGGATCGACTCTGCAGCCCTTCTTGACAGCCTTCGGCGGATCGGTCAGGGAGAGTCATTGATCGACCAGGAGATGGTGGCCAAGCTGTTCTCGGCTCTGAGGGGCGGGGGCCGCTCCTCAGATCCACTGCTCGACAAACTCTCCGACCAGGAGCGCAGGGTTCTCGATCTGATCACCGAGGGAATGACCAACCGCCAGATCTCGGAGGAGATGTTCCTGGCCGAGAAGACCGTGAAGAACTACGTGTCGAATCTGCTGACCAAGCTCGGGATGAGCCGGCGGAGCGAGGCGGCCGCATACGCCGCTCGAGCGACTGTCCCGAAGCCCGATTCGGATCGCGAGGACTGGAGCTAGCGCCTCACGGCCGATCAGCAGGCAGCCTCAGGGGGCGGCCTCAACAGGAGCCGGGCTACTGCCTGCTACTAGAACGATTCCAGTCGGCCGGCGGGTACTCATGACGGGCCTCGGCCTGGATGCGCACCAGGTGAGCCGCGGCACCTGCGCGGTGTCGGATTCCCATCTTCATCAGGAGGTTGGAGACGTAGTTCTTCACGGTCTTTTCGGCCAGGTAGAGATCGTCTGCGATCTCCCGGTTGGTCTTTCCTTCTGCAATCTGGGCAAGGATGATCTTCTCGCGTTCGGTGAGCCGGGCCAGCAGAGGATCTTTGGGGCGTTGGACCGACTTAATGTCGGGAGCATCGTCAAAGGCCAGACCGCCGCTGGCGACCCGGCGGATCACGGTCACTAGGTCGAAGTCGTGGACTCGCTTGAGGACAAATCCGCAGGCTCCGGCCCCCCGGGCCGCGACCAGTGCGCCTTCGTCGGCGAAGGCGGTCAGGATCAGCACGCGCGACTTCGGAGAGAGGGTTTGGATCTGGCTGCAGACTTCGATCCCGGAGCCGTCGGGCAGATCGAGGTCGAGTACCACCACATCGGGTTCGTCGAACCCGATCCGGCGGACCGCTTCCTCGGCGGTGGCGGCCTCGCCGACCACCTCGAGGTCCGGTTCGGCTTCGATCAGAGCCTTGAGGCCGTGGCGCACCAGTTCGTGGTCATCGACTAGTACCAGCCTGATGATGCCGTTGGTGGTTTCTTCGCCAGTGTTCGCCCCGCGCTTGGGGGAATCAAGCTTCCCGTTCTTGGGGATATCAAGTCTGGTCGGCATTTCGGCTCCTAGCTCCGGCGCCCCTGGTTCCGCCGGTGAGGGCCCACAACACGTCTTTGACACTCAGGATGCTTCCGAGACCGACCGCATCGGCGGCGCAGGTGTCGACCGGACCACCCATGGCTTCGCTAACCAGCATCTCAAAACTCCTTGTTGCAATACCCTCATCATGACCTAGACGGGGGCTGGCGAACAGGCTGCAAAGGTCCCGATGGCCAGGGTCTTTCGACCCGTTGGGAGCCGACTGACGGCGCCGTTTTCCAGTGGGCGGTGGATCGGGTCTTTCGCCTCTGGACCCGGGTTCGCGGAGTCTCCACGATTGCTCCGGATAACTCGAAAGGGTTTCCGGAAAGGAGGTGGTCTCTGTGACGCTGCTACAAGAACGCATGCGGACTGAGATCACCCGAGTTCCGGCAGCTACCCGTCACGCCACAGAGTGGGTGCTGGGGATTGTCGGAGTGTTGGCGGCCGCGGTCGGGGCTTACATGTTTTACGCCCCGGCCAACTGGGTCCTGGCGGGACTTGCCGAGGCCTGGTATCTCGGCATGTTCGTTGGAGCCGGCATTCTGCTGGCCGCCGCATTCGGGGTCTTCGCCCGTCGGGCGTACCTCGTTGATCGAAGCTGGACGACACAGGTGATCTTCGGGACTGGCCTGATGGCCTTGGCAGTGGCCGGAGCCGTCATTTTTACAGTCATCTGGATCCTCTGAAGCTGCTTCGGGCCGGTCCGGGAGCCGCAAGACTCCCGGACCGGTCTTGTTTGGACGGCCAGTGTTTTGGACGGCTTGTTGCGACCCAGCAACAATGACGATCGATGGTCATGACGGTCAATGATGAGGAGACCTGGTGAACGGCCACTTCCAAGCCAGAGCGGCCTACGCTCGATTGATAGCCGCCACCGACGGGTCCGAACTGGGCGGGATGGCTCTGGTCGGGGCAGCGCAACTAGCCAGGCGAACCAAGGCCGAGTTGTACGTTTTTCATGCGGCCGGGGATATCGAGGGAGAGGCCGCGGTGACCCGCCAGGTGAGAGAACTCCTGGAGGGCGTGCCCTGCAAGGTCGAGATCAGAAACCTCATAGCGGGAACGCCGATGTCGCCCGCGAGACTCGTCGACGAATTCGCCGATGAGGTTGGCAACAGCCTGGTTGTCGTCGGGACGCATGGTCGAAGCGGAATCAGCGCCGCCCTCCTCGGTTCTACCACGGCAGAACTCGTCAGCCGGGCCGGACAGGCCACCGTGGTCTACGGGCCGCACGCCGTGCCTCCGACCGAGATAGAGCGGGTCGTGGCCTGCGTCGACGGTTCCGAGTTCTCCGAGTTGTGTGTCGAGGAAGCCGCCCTCTGGTGTGTCGCCTTGCGAGTCCCGCTCTGGATTGTTCAGGTGGTGCCGCCTGATCTGCCGTCCTATGTCACGGTGTTTGAGAACACCTATGTTCACAACCTCTCACAGGAGCTAGCGGGTCTTGGGAGCCAAGCCATCGAATGGGAGGTCCTCCATTCGGTCTCGCCTGCCAAAGCCATCCTCAAGTCCTTCGGAGCGGACTCAGCCACGATGCTGGTGATGGCCACACACGGGCGGGTGGGCTTCAAGCGCGTGCTCATGGGAAGCGTTGCCTCGGAGGTGGTCCGAGGTGCCCGGGGACCGGTCGCCTTGATCCGTCCCCTAGAACCGGTCGCCGGCGATTCCGCGATCTGACACCCCAAGTCGAACTGACTTAATCCCCTTTCGGTCGGGTCCGTGGCGTCGCACGATCGTCTTGAAAGCAGAAAACTATGAACCGGGCAAGAGTCTTGTTCGGTTCTGGCGTGACGGTGCTGGGAGCTTTGCTCATGTTGGACTATGCCGACGTTCTCGACGCCGGTGACGTTGTCGAAACGTGGTGGCCGGTCGTCATGGTGGTTGCCGGCTTGATGTCGTTGTGGGCGAATTCGCAGCATTGGATGATGCCGCTGATTGTGACGGCTGCCGGGGGGATTCTGCTTCTTAGATCCACCGGAGTTGTCGATTCGCTGGCGATAGCCGGACCCGTGCTCCTGATGCTGGTCGCCTTCCTGGTGATCTTTGGCCGAGGCATGAATCGGCGCGTCGTTGCGACCGCTGATCGGGTGAATTCCTTCAATGTGTTCTCGGGCAGCGAGATTGCCTCCCGCTCCGATCACTTCGAGGGCGGGAGCGTCGGAGCCCTGTTCGGGGGCGCTGAGATCGATCTGCGTGATGCTCAGCCGGCACCGGGGGCAGAGTTGGATGTCTTCGTCGCCTTTGGTGGAGCAGAGATCAAGGTTCCTGAGGGCTGGCAAGTGATCACCCACGGCAGGCCGATCTTTGGAGGTTTCGAGAACGTCACCGCCAAGGAACGGATCCCGGCAGGTGCCCCGGTTCTCGACGTCAATGCCACCGTCGTTTTTGGCGGGTTAGAGGTCAAGCACTGAGGGTATCTGAGCCGCTGCAACC
>JANMST010000250.1:0-7990 GCA_031389635.1 Acidimicrobiia bacterium
AGCGATCCGAACGCCACCGAGGTCGACAACGCGGCAGTGTCGGCATAGGCGAGATCGGCCGTCGGCGTGTAATAGAACATCAGGAAGATGCCGGTGATCGTCAGAAGGATGAAAAGGAAGAACGACAGCCCCCCGAGGCAAAGCGTGTAGGACAGTCGGACGGCATGCCTCTTCACCTTCACTGGGTGCAGGTGATAGAGGACGTTGTTCATGATCACGTAGGAACGGTTGCGGGGTGTGTCGGCGTAGCCCTTTTTGAAAGGTGAGCCTGGTCGGAGGATCGACTCCATCACCTGCGAACCCCGCAGGCGTTCGTTGACGCCTGCGATCCGCTCCTTGACCTTCTCAATCACAGTCACGACATTCCCTTCCTACCACCGCATGCCATACGAATAGCCGTTCTTGAAGTCTCGCTGCCCGCTGTCGTCGTCCCACGGCCGCCGGCTGACACCGAGCTTTTCGGCCTGCTCCGCCAGCGAACCCTCGAACTTACCCAGGGAGATGACGTTGGTCGGGCAACGATCGACGCACAGGGCGCAGCGGGTGCACTCGTCCTCGTCGACGATGAAGAAACCGAAGTTGGTCTTGTCCTCGCCCGGATGGTCCACGTTGACGGCTTCGTCAATCGCATCGAGTGACAGGTAGTGGATGCACTTCCACGGACAGATGTCGACACAACCCTCGCACAGGATGCATTCCGCCTGATCGATGTGGAGGAACTGCTTGGGCCGCAGCTTGTCTTTGAAGTAGTCGCCATCAACCAGTGCGAGTTGGTAGTCATCACGGATCGGAGGCGTCTCATCGACAACCCCCCTGGGCATCAGTCACCTCCGGTGATGAGCGGCCGCCCGTACGGTGAAACCGGGGCCGGCTTCTCGACTGCCTTGCGCGGCTTGCCAATCCCCTGGATTCGATATGCGAAGACGATGGCGGCACCGATCACGACATTGTGATATCCGATCGACACGATGTCTTTGAGGGCGGAATAGCTGATCGAAACGTCGTTGCCGAGCACCAACCACGCGGGAAGAGTGATGAAGACCTTCTGCGGCGACCAATCGAGATCGGTCTGGCTGAGGTTGAGCCATTCGGAGGGGACCATGCCGAAGATCAGAACGAACTCGATCCAGACCAGCCAGGCGACAAAGGTCGCCCGTGCCCACGTCATCTTCTCTCCTAGAACCCAGGCGAGGGCAGCACCGGCCAACAGCAGTTGAGAGGCCGCAAACGCGGCGAGAAACCCAACGGTCTTCCACATCCATCCGCGCGGAACCCAGTTGAAATAGTCGACCACCACCGGGACCGCGACACCGTTCTCGACACGAGTGTGAGGGAAGCTCGAATAGTGCACCCACAGGACCGCTGCGACGAGGAGAATCGCGCCCGCAACCAGCATCGACCAACCCAGGCGAATTCGCTGGCTTTTATTCAGCTCAGACAACCGATGCATCCCACAGTTTCTACCACACCTTGGATTGGCGGACGAACCACGGCGGCCCCGGCGGGGAGGACCACCTCGTACGAGGACCGAGTGCCCTTCCGGTTCGAAACTGCCCCTATGCTCCCGACGGATCGAACGGCACGTAGCGAATTGGGAACGCACTGGTGGCAACCACCTCGACAGCCGGCAGCGGCACAAGTCAATCCGAACCCGTCCCTCCCGGCAGGTTGAGAGGTCTGATGGCAGCCGGGGCAAGGCGAGACAGCGCCGCGACCCGCCACCTCTTTACGTCCACCGCGTTTCTCGGCGTTGGGGCTCTCCTGTGGCTGGGATCAATGGCGGCCATGCGCTTCCCGGCGCTGTTCCCGATCTCGGCCGGTCGGTTGCGCCCGATGGCAATGATCGCTCTGATGCTCGGATGGCTCGTGCTGGGCCTTGCCGGTGGGGTCTACTACCTATTGCCGCGTCTCACTGGCTCCTCCCTTCGAGCCGAAGGATTGGCCAACCTGACTCTGGTCGCCTCGGTCGGCACCTTCGTCGTCGGCATAGTTCTGGTTGGGCTCGGTTTCGGCGACGGTCGGGAGCCTTTCGCGATCCCCTGGTGGTGGGATCTGCCCGTCCTCGCGGTCCTGGCGGTGCCAGCGCTCGTCACGCTGCGGTCTCTCGGCGAACGGCACGAGTCCACCGTCTATCCATCGCTGTGGTTCTTGGTCGCGGGAGTCACCTGGCTGCCGGTTCTCTACGTGGCCGGCAACCTACCGGGCCTGAGATCGCTCGCCATCGCTCTCGGGGATCTCGTCTTCACGGCCGGGTTCCTTCACGTCTGGGCATTGGGGGTGGCCACCGGCCTCGCTTACTACGTCGTGCCTAAGGCGTCGGGCCAACCCCTCGCCAATCGACAACTGGCCCGGGTTGGCTTCTGGTCTCTGTTGTTCGGGGCGGTGTGGATGGGGCCGGCTCAACTGGTCGCCGGTCCCGCTCCGGAATGGCTGCAAGGTGTCGCCGCAGTGCTCGGCCTGGCGATCCCGGTTGCATCCACCGCCAATGCCGTCAATCTGGCCATGACTGTCGGGCCCGAGTGGAAGAACATCGGTCGACGGCCCATTCTGGCGGCCGCCGTGGCCGGATCGGCGATGGCGGCGATCGCAGGAATCGTGACAGCAATCGCCGGCTTCCGTTCCGCCGCGGTGCTCGTCGCTTTCACTCCGTTCTGGGACGGCGTCACCTATCTCCTGATGTTCGGGGCGGTGATCCTTCTCTTCGCATCCTTCGCCTGGCTGGCCATCCCAACGTTGGTGGGCCGGATGATCGACTCACAGAAACGGGCGGCGCGGCTCGTTCGGCGGAACACCTTCGCCGCCGGAGGGACCTTCCTCTTCTTGATCCTGGCCGGACTGGCGGCGGGTTACGGCTGGACCGGCGCCGCCTACAGCGGTTTGGTCGAGAACTTCGGCGCGGGCTGGGCGGAGACCTCCGCCCTTTCCTCACTGCTCTTTGGTATCGCCCTTCTCTTTGGAGCGCTCGGCCTTTTCGCCCAACTCGGTCTCTGCGCGTCGATCTATCGCTCATTGACATCCGGCCGAGCGACCATCCAGGAAGTGCTGATCTCCGAAGACGAAGGCCCCTCAGAATGATGTGGTCATGAGCGATCTGGCTGCTGCTGCTGCCGCGATGGGCGTGCCCGAAACCCTGGTCAAACGTTCGGCCGAAGCCCGGGCCAGAGCCACGGGAGCAACGGTCGACGACATCCTGGCCGCATGGGCCGGCGGGGCACCTGCGCCTACGGCTTCACCGAGCGCACCCGAGCAGGGAGACGCTAAACGCCAGACGCCAGACGCCAGCGAAGAACCGGCGGCTTCGCCGCCGGAAGCCGATCGGCCTGAGCTTGTCGCTGCTGCTGCAGAATCGGTTCCTTCTAGCGTCTTGCGTCTAGCGTCTAGCGTCTCTTCCCCTCCGATTCTCGTTGGCGAGCGCCAGGGGGTCGGCATAGTTCTCAGCGGGAGTTTCGGCCTCCTCGTTCTCTCTCTGCTCCTCTCCATCTTTCTCCCCTCCATGCAGCAACCCGGCAATGGAATCCGGTCCTCCAACCATGCGTTTTCGTCAGGAGCCCTCGAAGGCCGCGATGTCTACGCATCACAGGGTTGTGCGACCTGCCACACCCAATTGATACGCAACGTGGTCACCGACGTCGGCCTTGGCCCGGTCACCCTCGATGACACCAATCAGGTCATCGGATACCGGCGGATGGGGCCTGATCTGTCGGCAATCGGCGCCCGAGTCGGCGACGCGGCCGCAATGATGGCTGTTCTGAGCGGTGATGGAGACCATCCGGCCGCCACCGGGCTCTCCGAGACCGACCTTGCCAACCTGGTGGCGTATCTGCGGGAGTCGAGATGAGTGATCTATCTGATGAGTGACCTTTCTGGGGCCGCCGCCGCCATGGGAGTACCCGAAGTCCTGGTCAAACGTTCGGCCGAAGCCCGGGCCAGAGCCACGGGTGCCTCGGTCGATGAGATCCTGGCCGCCTGGGCTGGCGGGGCATCCGCGCCTGCGGCACCAGCGGCGACGGCTTCGGGGGGCGTGGCGGAGCAAGGAGACGCTAGACGCCAGACGCCAGACGCCAGCCCGGAACCCGAGCCTCGAACCTCAAGTCCTGAACCCGTGCTGGTCGCTGCAACCACCTCAACTTCTCAATCAGTAACGGCTCCACCGCCGCCATCCGAGGTTTCGCCTAAGGAGGCGCTTCGTTACCCGGTCGTCGTGACCGTGCCGACCTCCGGTCTCACCGAGCGCATCGTCCCCTCGCTGCCGAAGTGGCTGGCTTCGATGTTGTTGCTCATCCCACTCTTTGGACTTCTGCAGTTGGCCGGAGCCACCTCCAACGACTGTGGCGAAGCCGGCGAGCTCCTGGCCGACCGGGTCACCGGCGCCCTTGTCAACTGCGATGGATCGCCCTTCGAAGGCCGGGGAACGCCGGGCGGCAGCACCGATTTCATAGCTCTCGGCGAACAGATCTTCACCGGCCAGGTAGTGGCGTCCGCCAACTGCCAGAGCTGCCACGGGGCTCAGGGTCAGGGAGGCGTGGGCCCGGCACTGACGACCGTCCGATCGACATTCTCCAGTTGCGTCGACCACGTCGAGTGGGTGACCAAGGGGACCCAGGGGTTTCAGAGTGAGGGCCGGTCAACTTACGGCGACCTCAACAAGCCGGTTGGGGGGGCGGGCAACATGCCTGCCTTTGGTGCTGCGCTGACAGCGGAACAGATCGGTGCCGTCGCGGCCTTCGAACGGGTGAGATTCGGCGGTGTGGCGGCCGAAGAGGCCCTTGCCGACTGCGGATTGGTCCAACCGGCCCCCGAGGAGGGTGCCCCAGAGGTCGGGGAGGGCGTGGTCGGCGAAGGAGCGGGTGAAGTGGAGAATCCAGCTCCCTAGTCCTGCCAATTTCTGGCAGGAATTTGCTCTCAAGTTTCCATCTACCAGGACGATGTAACCTCCGAAGAGAGAGTGGAAACGGGCTCCGCGCCTGTCATACCGAGGGCACGTTCAACCCAAGGTGTGATATGCCTCCCAGCCCGCCCCATATGCGGAGCTACGTCACTCTCTTATAGACGAAGCCCCCTTGCCCCGGGGGCTTCGTCGCGTTCTGGTTGCGAGGTCGAGCAACGGGTTAGCCATTGATCGAGACGAGCGGGCAGCAAGCCTCAAGTCTCAAGTCACAAGTCACAAGGCTTGAGGCTTGAGGGTTGGGGCCTACTGTTTCGAGCATGCGGCCGGCGACAGCGATAGTCATCCTGGTGCTTCTCTTGGTGATCTTGATTGCTGGTGCGTTCCAGCTGCGGGCAATCCTGACCGGCTAGAGCCGTCTGTCTTCCGCTGCCTGCTGCCTACTTCTTAGCTCATAAGGTCGCGACGTTGGAAGCCGCGCAGGCCAACGGCGGTCATGACCAGCGCTGTCGCGGTCAGGACGAAAACAGCGACAACGTCGAGATCGGCCGACGGCAATCTGGGGATGTGGCTGAAGGGCGACAGATTCAGCGACCACTGAGGGAATTGAAGTATCTGTCCCAGCTGGCCGAGCAAGAGGCAGGTCACCAACACTCCCCAGCTCGCTGATGTCAAGCGCGGAAAGACGCCGAAGAGCACCGTCGACACCCCGACTACGACCCACACCGCCGGTATCTGAATGAGGGCCGCGCCGATCACTTTCTGAGTCTGGGCGACCACGTCGCCGGCTATCGCCCCATAGGTCGCCCCCGAAACGGCCCCGGCGAGGGCGAGCATCACCACAGGACCAACCACCGCGTAGACGAGATGGCTCCTAACCCACCGGAGTCTGGGCGTGGCTGTAGCCAAAACTGGTTCTGCCCGCAGACTCTCCTCTTCGATGCGGAGACGAAGGACCGAACGAATCGCGTAGGCGGTGGCGATGAGAGCGAGGATGCCCATGGCGGTCGCAAAGAAGGCATCAGTGATTCCGGCCGCTCCTCCCAACTGTTCGAAAATCTTCGCCAGTTGAGGGCTTTCCTCCAGCATGTCGCCGATCCCATCCGCCACCGACCCGTAGACCACGCCAACCACGACGAGCCCGGCCGACCAGCCGATGAAGGAGGGTCGGTGCAGCCGCCAGCCCAGGGCAAGCGGCGACCGGAGCCAGGAAGCTGCCGCTGCCGGCCCCGGTCGGGGCGCAATCACACCGGCAGCCACATCCCGACCCGAGGACAGCCGGTAAGAGCCGCCGCCGAGCACGAGGGCCAAACCCAGAAACAGGACGATGACCGGCCAACGCTCGGAAGCAAACGGACGGAGGCGGGTGAACCACCCTATCGGAGACAGCCAAGACAACCATCCGATACCGGTGGCTTCACCACCGTCGCCTGCCACCCGCAACAGGAAGGAGAAGCCCACATAGCCAACTGCAATCTCCCGAGCGGCTCCGGCTCCTTCGGTGAGTTGGGCGGCAACGCCTGCCGCGGTCGCGAACACCAGGGCTGCGGCGGCGAATCCGACCCCGAAGGCGACCGCCCCCGACGCCGGAAGGCCAACACCAATCAATCCGGCCGCGATGAGACCGCCGGTGGCAATCCCCGCCCCGCCTGCAACCAGCAAGGCGGCAGTCAGCGATGCGTGCCGACCCAGCACAGTCGAACCGAGCAGTTCCCTGCGACCAGTCTCTTCCTCCTCGCGGGTGTTGCGGATCACGGTGAGGACGGCCATCAATCCGATCAGCAGCGATCCGATCGTTCCCACCCGCCACGCGGTGAGGGCGCCAACGTCGGAGCCGTAGACCGGACCGAGGAAAGACACAATCGCCGGATTGGCGGCAACCGTGGCAGCCAGTCGCTCACGTTCGACTTCCGACGGGTAGAGCTCCATGAAGGCACTCGCGGTTCCGACCGGAACCAGTGCGAGAACCGCGACCCAAATTGCGAGGCGGAGTCGCTCGCGTCGCAGGACAAAACGGACCAGTTGCCTCGTTCCGACCAGAGACCTCACTCCGGCGCATCTTCCCGGTAGTGGCGCATGAAGAGCTCTTCGAGAGTCGGGGGCTGACTGATCAAGCTCCGAACCCCGAGGGCGGCAACCTTTGAGAGAATTTCGCCAATCTGGTCGGAGTCGACCTCGAGATCCACCTTGTACCAACTCGAATTGAGATTGCGTGCGACGAGGTTGTGGACCCCGGGAAGACCGGTCAAGCACGAACCATCTCTTTCAATCTCGGCCGAGATCGTTGTCCTGGTGAGATGGCGCAGGTCGGCCATGGTTCCACTCTCGACGATGCGGCCGGCACGGACGATGCTGATCCGATCGCAGAGCGCTTCCACCTCGGCGAGGATGTGGCTCGCCAACAAGACCGTCCGCCCATTCCGCCGATCTTCCTCGATGCACAAACGGAACTCGGCCTCCATGAGCGGGTCGAGGCCGGCTGTGGGCTCGTCGAGGATCAACAGTTCGACATCAGCCGCCAGAGCCGCCACCAGGGCGACTTTCTGTCGATTCCCCTTCGAGTACGTCCGCCCCTTCTTGGTGGGATCCAGATCGAAGCGCTCGAGGAGTTGCTCCTTCTTGGCGAGGTCAAGCCCGCCCCGCAGCCGACCGAGCAGGTCGATCACCTCGCCACCGGTCAGGTTGGACCACAGCGTGACGTCACCTGGAACGTAGGCAAGCCTTCGATGGAGCTCGGTCGCGTCGGACCAGGGGTCACCATCAAATAAACGGGCAGTTCCTCCATCGGCCTTGATCAAGCCGAGAAGGATGCGAATAGTGGTGGTCTTGCCAGCCCCATTGGGACCGAGAAATCCGTGCACCTCGCCCCGGGCGACCTCCAGATCGAGTCCGTCGAGGGCGGTGGTCTGACCGTACTTCTTGGTCAAACCGCTGGCAGATATCACGTGGTCCATAGCGATCCAGCCTATTCCCGATTTAGTGACCGGGTTCGAAGGTCACAGCCATACCAGGCACCGCGTTCATCTCGTCGTCGGCGCGTCCACCTCGTACGGCCAGGGCGATCAGTCCCGCCGAGTCGACGTGGATCGCCAGTTCGCCGTCGAC
>JANMST010000255.1:0-39322 GCA_031389635.1 Acidimicrobiia bacterium
CGTCCTTGTGGAGGACCACCTTGGCCGGGACCTCCACCTCGATCTCGTGTTGCGCCATCTGCCCTCCTTCGAGCGGTCGGGGTTTCGCAGATACCTTAGGTTTCCGACCCTCGGCTCCCCGAAAGCGTCACACCCCGCTGATACGCTCGCAAGGTGGAAGTGGGCCAACCGGAAGAGCCAGTCGGTCGGGTAATTGGAACCGAGGATGCCACTCCGCTCGAGTTCTGGGTGGGGGTGGATCCGCAACGGTTTCTTCAACTTGACGATGTCGTCGCGCTCGAACGACACCTCCCCGGAGGCGAGGTCGTCCACATCTATGGGATGGTCAGCCAGGTACGGGCCCGGCACGAGGGCGCCCGCTTCGATTCCGATGTCTTTCTGATCGAGCAGGGCCTCCTGCCGGCCGAGGTGTCCGAGTCCGCCCAGATCACCGCGACCCGATTCGAGCCCGAGATGTTCGTTCCTCCCCTTCCCGGACAGCCGGTCCGGATAGCCAGGGGCGCCGAACGCGAACGGGCCCTGTTCTTCGATCGTATGGAGAAGCGCCTGCCGGTGGGCCTTAGCCGCGGGGGCGAGCCTCTCTTCGTCAACCTCGAGTTCCTCGACGGCCAGCGCGGCGCTCACGTCAACATCTCCGGCATCTCGGGCGTCGCTACCAAGACAAGCTACGCCACATTCCTGCTCCATTCTCTTTTCACCTCGGGAGTGCTCGGAAATCGCACGGTCAACACCAAGGCCCTGATCTTCAACGTCAAGGGCGAAGACCTCTTGTTCCTCGATCACGCCAATGCTGTCCTCGACGACGAGCAGCGCCTCCGCTATCAGCAACTCGGGCTGCCCGCCGAGCCGTTCCGCTCGATGACCGTCTATGCCCCGCCCCGCCCCGGTGGAGCGGCCGTCCCCGACGTCGCTTCTCGATCGACCGGTGTCACAGCTTTCTTTTGGACCCTCGAAGAGTTCTGCCACGACGACTTGCTCCCGTTTCTGTTCGCCGATGCCGAGGACGATCGCGCCCAATACACGATGGTCGTGTACAGCGTGATGGTTCAACTGCGGCGGGTGATCGCCATCGGCGACGGTGGGGTCCGTTTGGAGGGCCAGGAGGCGAGGACCTTCCGCGACCTGGTCGACCTGATCACTCAGAAGGTGCAGAGCGAAGACGACGCCCCAGTTTGGGCTGGGACGGCCATCGGCCGCGGAACCGTCAACGCCTTCGTGCGCCGTCTCCAGGGCTCGGTCAGGCATGTCGAGCGGCTGATCCGCGGTGATCAACCAGACCCCGAGAAGAATCGGATCAAGCTCGATCGCCAGGTCACGGTGATTGACCTCCACAATCTCCACGATCGCGCCAAGCGGTTCGCAGTCGGCGTGACGGTTCGCAAGGCCTTCGACGACAAGGAGGGGTCGGGTCAGTCGGCCGAGCTTCTGTTCCTGGTTCTCGATGAACTCAACAAGTACGCGCCCCGCGAGGGCAACAGCCCGATAAAAGAGATCCTGCTCGATGTCGCCGAGCGCGGTCGTAGCCTCGGGGTGATTCTGATCGGAGCCCAGCAAACCGCCAGCGAGGTCGAACGGCGGATCATTTCCAATTGCTCGATCCGGGTCGTCGGCCGCCTCGACGCCGCCGAGGCTTCCCGCGAGGAGTACGGGTTCCTTCCCGCCATGCAGCGCCAGCGTGCCACCATCCTCAAACCGGGAACGATGCTGCTGGCCCAGCCCGAACTGCCGGTCCCGCTGGTCCTCGAGTTCCCCTTCCCGGCCTGGGCGACCCGTGCCTCGGAGGCGCTGGCCTTGCCGGGGCGCAAGTCGGAGGACCCGTTTGCCGGCCTCACGTGAGGTGAGGACGAGATGAAGCTTCTTCATTCCGCCGACTGGCACGTAGGCAGGACGATCCGCGGTCGTTCCCGTGACGACGAGCACCGTCAGGTGCTGTCGGAGATCGCCGCCATCGCCGGTAGCGAGGAGGTCGACCTCATCCTGGTGGCGGGCGACATCTTCGACACTGCCGCCCCATCGCCCGCAGCCGAGGAGATCGTCTATCGGGCTCTGCTCGACCTCGCCGCGGTCGCTCCGGTCGTGATCGTTGCCGGCAACCATGACAACCCTGCCCGTCTGCGGGCCGTGGCACCGTTGCTTTCCCTGGGTCGCGTCAGCGTGGGTTCAACGATCGCCCGACCCGACGACGGGGGGATCCTCGATTTCCCCGACCTGGCGGTTCGAATCGCATTGGTGCCGTTCATCGGCAAGCGCGGCATCGTCCGGGTCGAAGAGATTCTCCGACTCGGCCAGGCCGAACGGATCGGTGAGTACGCCGAGCGGGTGGCGGACATTCTGGAGGCACTGACCATCGGGATGACCCCCGACACCGTCAACCTGGTCGTATCTCACTTGATGGTGGCGGGCGGGGTGCCGGGTGGCGGAGAGCGGACTGCGCACCTCTTCGACTACTCAGTACCCGCCCTCTCGTTTCCCGGTCACATCAGCTACGTCGCACTAGGTCATCTCCATCGTCCCCAGAAGGTTCCGGCCCCCCTTCCCATGTGGTACTCCGGCTCACCTCTCCAACTTGACTTCGGTGAAGGGGAAGACCGCAAAGTCGTCGTCCTGGTGGAAGCCGAGCCCGGGCTGCCGGTGATCGTGAACACGAAGGACCTCGTCGGGGGTCGCCGGTTGCGGACACTTCGCGGGACCTTTGCCCAGATCGAAGCGATGGCCGACAAAGTGGGAGACGCCTACCTTCGCATCGAGTTGGAGGAGCCGGCCCGTGCCGGGCTGGCCGACGAGGTCCGGGCAATCTTCCCCGAGGCGGTGGAAGTACGACTGGCGGCTGTCGCCTCGGAGTCGGGGAGGGAGGTGCCGCAGCGGCTGGGTCGTGATCCCTCCGAGCTCTTTCGCGACTATCTCGGTGTGCGCAAGGTCGAAGATCCCCGACTAACGGCGTTGTTCGACGAACTGTTGGTCGAGGCGCTGGATAATCCGGGCGGGGGAGTGGTCGACGTATGAGGCCCGAGAAGTTGGTTCTGAAGGGCTTCGGCGCCTTTCGCAACTACACCGAGGTCGACTTCGCGGGAGTCGAGTTGTTCGCTCTCGTCGGGCCTACCGGCTCGGGCAAGACGACGGTCCTCGACGGCATCTGCTTCGCTCTCTACGGGTCGGTTCCCCGCCACGGTCGCCGCGACGTCGCCCCGGTCGTCACCCAGGGCCTGACCGAGTCGGTGGTGTCTCTGGCCTTTACGGTCGGCGACGACCATTACGAGGTGGCGCGCCATGTCCGCAAGGACTCCAAGAAGGGCACCGCGACCACCGATGAGGCAACCCTCGAAAAGGGCGGCGAGGTGCTGGCCACCGGTGCTGATGCCGTCACGTCCGCTGTGATCACGTTGCTTGGTCTCGACTTCGACCAGTTCACCACCTGCGTGCTTTTGCCCCAGGGCGAGTTTCAGCGATTCCTTCACGACAAACCGGCCAATCGTCAGAATCTCTTGTCGGCCCTCCTCGATCTCGGTGTGTATGAGCGGATCGGGCAGAGGGCCTCGGAGCGCCGGGAGCGGGCCGGCGGTCAGCTGGCGACCATCGATCAGAGACTCGCCGCCCTGGGGACGATCGAAGACCGCGACGAGGAGTCTGCGGCCGCCACCGCGGCGTCTCTGACGACACTGTTGAGCGAAGTCGAACAGGTCGAACCCGAGCTCGTCCGGCTTCGCGCGGCGGGAAAGGCCGCAGAGGCCGAGGTCGAGAGCGCGAGGAAACTGAACAAGCTCCTTGGCCAGCTGAGCCCTCCTGAGAATCTCGATTCAATTGCGGGAGAGAGGCTCGAGTTGGCCGAGAAGTCAGCGGGGATCATCACCGCTCGAACCGAGATCACCGCCCGGATAGCGGCAGCAGAGCAGACGATTGCCACATTGCCGACAGCGAAGGTCCTTTCCCAGTGGTCGACTACCTGGACCGGGTTGCAAGTCACTGAAGTAAAAATGGTCGAGGCCAGGACCGCCGCAGTAGATGCTCGAGCCCTTGTCGACCAGGCCGGAACCGTCCTCGTCGCAAATAGGACGACGCTGCAAGAAGCCATGGACCAGAACCGGGCGGCCCACCTCCGTCGGTCCCTGAAAGCGGGCCATCGCTGCCCTGTATGCGATCAAACCGTCGCGACCCTTCCACCTCCCATGGCCGAAACCAAGGTCGACAGAGCCCGGGCCGCCGCCGAAAAGGCCGAGAAGGAGGTCGAACGGTTTGCCAAAGCGGCCTCGGAGGCGGAGAGCTTTGTACTCCGGTTGGAGGAGAGGCTGGAGGGTCTTCGGAAACAGACGTCGGAGTCGCCGCCGGAGACCGAACTGGCTGCGATCGCACAGCGCATTGCCGAAGCAGATGCCGAACTCCGGCAGGCCCGCACAGACGATGAATCGATCAAAAGCAAGCACGACGAGGTCGAGCAAGCCAGCAAGCGCCTGGCCGACCGTGAACGCGATGCCATGCGCGAGCTGCAGAACGCCCGCGACCGTCTGGCCGGTCTCGAGCCACCTCCGTTGTCGTTCGACGATCCCGCCATCGACTGGAAAACACTCATCGCGTGGGCGGCGGAGCAGGCAACTGCGATGGCCGCGGCCGAAGCGGAAGCCGAGGTCAGGCGGGCGGAGGCGACGGCCCGCCAGGCGACGATGGTTGAGGAGATCAACTCCCGATTCGCCGCCCTGGAAATTCGTGTCGGTGACCGTCCCATCCGCGACATCGCGGTCGACGCCCTCACCCAGGCAACGGCTCGCCTCGATCAGATCCAGAAGGCGAAGCTCGAGGCGAGCCGGCTCACAGTCCAGCGCGAGGCCACTTCCGGTGAGCAAGAGGTGGCAGCTTTGTTGGTCAAGCTGCTTCGCAACGATGCCTTTCGAAGGTGGCTGCTCGATGAGGTGTTCGCCGCGCTGGTGACCGGCGCCAACATCCGGCTGGCGGATCTCACCAAAGGCCAATATTCGCTCGACACGAGCAAGGGTGACTTCGAGGTCATCGACAACCTCTCAGCCGGCAACCGCCGTTCAGTCCGGACTCTGTCGGGCGGGGAGACCTTCCTCGTGTCCCTTGGTCTCGCTCTGGCTCTGGCCGATCAGGTTGCCGAGACGAGCGTCGGATCCGTCCGGCTCGAGTCGATTTTCCTCGATGAGGGTTTCGGCACTCTCGATGCCGAGACCCTCGACGTGGTCGGCTCAGTCATCTCCGAACTGGGTGCCTCGGGAAAAACCGTAGGAATCGTGACACATGTAGCAGAGTTAGCCGAACAGATGCCCGTTCGTTACGAAATCGGCAAGGGCGCCGCTGGCGCGAATGTCATTGAGGTGAGGCGATGAAGTTCACGGTTCAGCCCTGGTCGCCCGAGTACGGCAGCCCGGGTGGAAAGGAGGACCTCGAGGCACCCGAGGCAAATGTCGACATCGAAGTCGAGGCTGCGAAGTGGGCCCCGATCGTTGTCAACGCCACGCCGGCCGATGAGGTGCTTTTCGTCGACGGGGTGCGCCGCATCGATGCCAACCTGTGGATCGAAGAGGAGGATGGAACTCCGATGCTGGCTCTCGCCGCCAGCTATGGAGCCGGGGCTGTACTTTGCAATCACAGCGCCCGGATCGTGGCTCACGAGGTCCGGCGGGGAATCTTTACGGCTGCCGCCGCGGCGAGCCGGGTCATCACCCGCCATGCCGACTACGAGGTCCACCACACCAGAGGGATCGTGGCCGAAGACCTCTGGCTCGGGCTCCAGCAACGGATGGGTGAGCTCGAGGGGATGATCGTGGCCTCGCATGCCGAAGCACCACTGATAGTTGTCGACGGCCCCCTGTCACATCACCGTCATGTCCCGGGCGCGGTGGGATACATCAAGACCCAGCACGTCCAGTATCTCCCGCCCAACCTTCGACCGATCCTCGGACATCTCCGAGCCGGCGACCGAACCCCTCTCTTTCTCACCACGACGAGCTGGAGTCGCTTCTCCTGGTACCTTAAGCTTCCATTGAAAGACGCCGGGCCGATGGACGGCATCGTCCGGGCCGAGGTCAATGCCGATCAGGATCTCGCCTCCGCCCGCCGTATCGCCGACCTCACGGCCGCGACGATGTGCCGCTATGCCAGCGCCGCCCACAAAGACCCTCGAGCCCCCCAGAATCTCTATCCGGTGGGCCAGCTTGAACGCAAGCTCCACCACCTCCTGGGCGATCGTGAACTGCTTTATCGGTCACTACGGGTTGCGGCGGCGTGATAGGCCGGTAGCGGCTCATTAAGGTCCGGCCATGACAACCTTCGCATCGCCCAACGACCTGGCCGGATCGGTGGGATCTCACCTCGGTTACTCGGATTGGCTCGAGATAACCCAGGAGCGGATCAACGCCTTCGCCGATGCCACCGACGACCACCAGTGGATTCATGTCGATCCCGAACGGGCCAAGTCGGGTCCGTTCGGCACCACCATCGCCCACGGCTATCTGACTCTGTCCCTCGCCGTCCGCTTTGTCGACGAGATTTTCACCGTCGAAGGCGTACGGATGGGCGTCAACTACGGGACCAACAAAGTTCGATTCGTCTCACCGGTACCGGTCGGATCCAAGCTGCGGGCCGGTGGAACTCTGGCCTCGATCGAAGAAGTCACCGGCGGGTTCCAGGCCACCCTTGACCTCACCTTCGAAGTAGAAGGCACTGAGAAACCAGCCTGCGTAGCTCAGGTCTTGTACCGGTTGTATACCTAGATACGTTCTCGGTCCCCCGCAAGCGGGGGGACAGGAAAACGCTGACTCAGCTTTCCGACTTCGCCTGGCGGGTCATCAGGCTCATCACAGCCTCTCGCGGGTGGTGTCCTTCGTAGAGGACTCTGGCGACCTGGTTCGCGATCGGCATCTCGACACCGGCGCGTTCGGCGAGTTCCAGCACGGCCCTCGTGGTCTTGACACCTTCGGCCACCATCTTCATCTCTTCGATGATGTCATCGAGTTTGCGTCCCTGGGCCAGGCCAATCCCCACCCGGAAGTTGCGGCTCTGGACCGAAGTGCAGGTGGCGATCAGGTCACCCATGCCTGCCAGGCCGGCGAACGTCGCCGGTTGACCTCCCAACGCCACGCCGAGGCGGGTCAACTCAGCCAGAGCCCTCGTCAACAGCGCTGCCCGAGTGTTGTCGCCGAAGCCGAGGCCAGTGGACATTCCGGCGGCGATAGCCATAACGTTCTTGAGCGATCCGGCCAATTCGCAGCCGACCACATCGGGATTGGTATAGACGCGAAACGTCGGGCCCATGAAGGTCCGCTGGACGATCGTCGCGGCTTCTTCATCGACGATTGCAACCACGGCGGCGGTCGGTTGACCGGCCGTGACCTCTCCGGCGAGATTAGGACCGGTCAACACTCCGATCGTTTGCGGGTTGTGCTCAGGAAGGAGATCTGCGACGACCTCGGTCATCCGCCGGAGAGTCTTCTCCTCGATGCCTTTGGTGAGAGAGACCAGAGGCAGATCGGTCGCAGGATCCGACATCCGATCCAACACCCCGCGGAAACCGTGCGAAGGAACCGCCATCGCTATTAGAACCGCTCCCTCGGTGGCCTCGTCCAGGTCGGCGGTTGCGCGAAGGCCATAGGGGAGTCGATACCCGGCGAGGTAATCGGGATTTTCCGATGTGGCGTTGATGACCTCCGCCAATTCGGGTCGGCGCGACCACAGGACCACTGGATGCTGGACCGCGGCGAGGGCAGCCACGGCCGTGCCCCAGGAGCCTGCACCGATCACTGCAACATGATCCATATCGGTTCAACCTACATGCCCGGGAACGGAACGTCCGGGCAGGATCTACTCGATGCCGGAGCAGGGTCCATTTGTTGCCACAATGAGGGGATGGCACGGCTCGGAATCGTGGGTTTCACCAATAGTGGCAAGACCACTCTCTTCAACGCCCTCACCGGCCTCGATGCGGCCACCGCTACCCACCCCTACAACACGACCGAGCCCAACATCGGCGTGGCACGGATTCCCGACCCCAAGCTCGAAGCGGCCGCCAAGGTCGAGAAGTCGGTCAAGGTGATTCCTGCGACCTTGGAACTGCTCGATCTGCCCGCCTTGTCGCCTCCGGGACGGGATGGCGGAGGGCTGGGCGGCCGATTCCTGGGCCAACTGCGGGAGATGGATGCGCTGGTCGTCGTCCTGCGCGCATTTTCCGACCCGTCGGTCACGAGCGAGGACACAGGCACCGATCCCACCACCCAGGCCGAGGAGCTACTCCTCGAACTGGCATTGGCTGACCACGAAGTGCTGGCGCGGCGAGCCGACCGGCTACGGAGAGAAGCGAGCTCCGACCCCTCCAAACGCCCTGCCGCCGACGCGATCCAGGAGGCGGTGGAAATGCTCGCCGGCGGCGAGTCACTTCGAACCCGGGCGTGGTCGGATGAGGCGCTGGCGGCATTCAAGGACACGAGCCCCCTCACCCTCAAGCCGGCGCTTTGGGTCGTGAACCTCGATGAAGGTGCCGAGGACACCGCGGAGGTGGTCGAGCGGCTTCAGAAGCTGGTTCCCGAAGGCGACCCTGTCGTCGCAGTGTCTGCCCGCCTCGAGGAGGAAGGAGCGAAGCTCTCGACCGACGAGCGTGCGGAACTGTTCGAAGGGCTCGGGCTGGGTGAGGGAGCGCTCGCTCTGATGGTCCGCGCCGCCTATCAGGGTCTCGGTCTCCTTTCGTTCTATACGGTCGGTCCCAAGGAGTCGCGGGCCTGGACCGTGCGGACCGGGGCGGCCGCACCCGAGGCAGCGGGCAAGATCCACTCCGACCTCGAGCGGGGATTCATACGTGCCGAGGTCTCGACGATCGACGAAGTCATCGAGGCCGGCGGATGGGATCAGGCCAAGCGAGATGGATTGGTGCGCGTGGAGGGAAAGTCCTACATCATCAAGCCCGATGACGTGCTCGTGATTCGTTTCTCCGTTTGATTTCGTGAAATCCGGCCTGTTTTCAACAGGTTTGGCTTTGGTTGTTTGCGCAACTGTTTGCAGGTAGGGGACCCCATCTATATGATGCCAAAAGCCGCTCAGTGAACCCTCACCGGGCGGTCCCCAACCCCACGACAGGGGCCAGCGGGAACCCCTGGCACCCGCCGATGGAAATCCCCTGTCGGCTCTTCGCAAGAAGGGCGGCTCTTCGCAAGAAGGGCACTGCGGGGCTCCGGTTCCCCCCCTTGCCGGAGCCCCGCCTCTCTTCCCTCCTCTTCAGTTGGCGCCTCCTCATGGCGGGGGACCCTCGCCTTTCGTTGTGATCGATGTCGCGATTAGTCGAGCCGATGGCGCTACATTCACTTTGCCTGTGACGCCGGGCGGGAGAGACCATCATGGGATGGTCGCCGAAGGGGCAACGCATCCCCGCAAACTCTCAGGCCGATGGACCGCCCGGCTGAGGCGAGGCTGAAGGCGCCGGGCCGACAGTCGGGGGACGGAAAAGAAGGGAGCCTTATGGAGGCCCTTTCGGGATTTCCAGACCGACATATCGGGCCCCGACCCGCCGACATCGCCAAGATGCTGGCCGAGATCGGTGCCGATTCGCTCGACGACCTCATCGCCCAGACGGTGCCGAAGGGAATCAGGACCGACCGGGCTCTCGCCCTTGGTCCTGCGCTTTCCGAAGTGGCCTCGCTGGCCGAGCTCTCAAAGCTGGCTGCCCGCAACGAGGTGTTCACTTCCATGATCGGACTCGGCTACTACGACACGATCACCCCGCCGGTCATCCTTCGCAACGTTCTCGAGAACCCCGCGTGGTACACCGCCTACACGCCCTATCAGGCTGAGATCTCCCAGGGCCGTCTCGAGATGCTCCTCACCTTCCAAACCATGGTTTCCGATCTCACCGGCCTCGAGATCGCCAACGCGTCTCTGCTGGACGAAGGCACCGCAGCCGCAGAAGCGATGACGATGTGCCGGCGCCTGGGACCGGCTGACCGGTCGATCTTCTGGGTCGACGAAGACTGCCATCCGCAAACGATCGCCGTGGTTCAAACCCGCGGAGAGCCGCTCGGAATCGAGGTGAAGGTCGCCACCCCGTCCGGCTTCGACTTCGCTGCATCCTTCGGAGCGCTTCTGGCGTATCCGGGGTCGAGTGGAGCGATCCAGGATCATCGACCGACCATCGCCACCGCTCACGAGGCCGGGGCTCTAGTCGCAGTCGTGACAGATCTCCTCGCCCTCACCTTGCTCTCGTCGCCCGGTTCGCAGGGCGCCGACATCGCGGTCGGCTCCTCGCAGCGCTTCGGAGTCCCGCTTGGCTTTGGCGGTCCCCATGCCGGGTTCATTGCAACCAGAGAATCGCTGGTGAGGGCATTACCGGGCCGACTCGTAGGAGTATCCAAGGACACTGGCGGACGAGTTGCCTTCCGTCTTTCCCTGCAGACCCGCGAACAGCACATAAGGCGCGAGAAGGCGACGTCGAATGTATGTACCGCCCAGGTGCTGCTGGCCGTCATGGCCGCGCTCTATGCCTGCTGGCACGGGCCTGAAGGCCTCGTTGCGATCGCACGGCGGGTGAATCAACTGGCCGGAAGGCTCGCCGGCGAACTGGGCGCCGCCGGTGTGCGGGTCGAGAACCAGACCTGGTTCGACACGCTCACCGTGAACGTGCCGGGCCGCGCCGGTGAGGTGGTCGGCAGTGCATTGCTGGCCGGCATCAACCTGCGAATCGTCGATCCCGACCGGGTGGGCATCTCCTTCGACGAGGTCAGCGCACCTGAAATCGTCGATGCACTGATTGGGGCCTTTGGAATTCTCGACCAACAAGGCAGCGAGTTGGACGGCGTCCCGCCGGCACTCGTCCGGTCGGGCGAGTTCCTCACCCACGACGTCTTCCATCGTTACCGGTCCGAGCATGAGATGTTGCGCTATTTGCGCCGCCTGGCCGACCGCGACCTCGCCCTCGATCGCTCGATGATCCCCCTCGGCTCGTGCACCATGAAGCTAAATGCCACCTCCGAGATGATCCCCATCACCTGGGAGGGCTTTGCCAGGATGCATCCTTTTGCGCCGCTCAACCAGGCAGCCGGATACATGGAGCTGATCGAGCGGTTGCAGGCCTACCTCGTTGAGATCACCGGGTATGACCGCGTGTCGTTGCAACCCAACGCCGGGTCGCAGGGAGAGCTCTCCGGCCTTCTGGCCATCCGGGCCTATCACCGCAGCAGGGGTGAAAGCAATCGGGTGGTTTGCTTGATCCCATCGTCGGCTCACGGAACCAACGCTGCGTCGGCAGTCATGGCCGGCATGGACGTTGTCGTCGTTGCATGTGACGAGCGCGGCAACGTGGACGTCGCAGACCTCCTTGCCAAAGCCGAGCTTCATCGCGACCGGCTCTCGGCGGTGATGCTCACCTATCCCTCGACACATGGTGTCTTCGAGGAAGCCGTTGAAGAGTTCTGCCGCATTGTCCATGACCATGGCGGACAGGTGTATCTCGACGGTGCCAATCTCAACGCGATGGTGGGTGTGGCGCGACCGGGGAAGTTCGGGGCGGACGTTTCCCACCTGAACTTGCACAAGACTTTCACGATTCCGCACGGTGGAGGCGGGCCTGGCATCGGGCCGATCGGGGTCAAGGAGCACCTGGCTCCGTTCCTTCCCAACCATCCGATGCGATCCGAGGCCGGGCCTGCAACCGGAATCGGCCCGGTGGCTTCGGCGCCCTGGGGCTCGGCGGGGATCTTGCCTATCTCCTACGCATACATTCGGATGATGGGAGCCGAGGGACTCCGAAAGGCAACCGAGGTGGCGATCCTGAATGCCAACTATCTCGCGACCCGGCTGCATCCCCACTATCCGGTCCTCTACGCCGGCTCCCGCGGCCGCGTTGCCCATGAGTGCATCCTCGATGTGCGTCCCATCACCAAAGCGACCGGTATCACTGCCGAGGACGTTGCCAAGCGTCTTGCCGACTACGGATTCCACGCTCCGACCCTCAGCTTCCCGGTGGCCGGGACCCTCATGGTCGAACCCACCGAGAGCGAGGTGATCGAAGAACTCGACCGATTCTGCGATGCGATGATCGCGATTCGGGGCGAGATCGCCAGGGTCGAGTCCGGGGAGTGGCCCGCCGCCGAGAGCCCATTGCGGATGGCTCCGCATCCAGCCGCGGACGTCGTCTCAAGCACCTGGGATCGCCCGTATTCCAGGGAAACCGCGGCATTTCCCGATCCGAGGCTGCGACTTGGAAAGTATTGGCCGCCGGTCTCGAGAATCGATGGTCCCGGAGGCGACCGCAATCTCATCTGCGCATGCCCACCGCTTGATGCCTATAACCCTTGATCGGTGCCTTAGAATCTCTACTTGACGGCCTCTCCCTCTGTGGGAACGTGTTCCGAGCAGGGGCGCGATCGGGGCCTTAGGAAACAAGTGCAATTCAAAGGTTCAGTCCGTGCCCCGGGTGACAAGGACCCGGGTGTCAGGGTGGTTCTCGAGATCGACGAGTACCACCTTGAGATTCGACGCGACTCGGAGTTGATCGGGCGCTACTACCTTGCCGAAGTCGAGGTCGCCAGGGACATTGCCGAGAGGTTCATCCTTTTTCTCGGCGACGATGAGGTCGAGTTCCTGGCCGACGATGCCCTCCAGTTCGCCTATGGCGGTGTCACCGCTATGCAGGATGGATGGCTTTCTGCTCAGAAGAGAAAGCGTCGTCATCGTCGGGCAGCCGAGGATTCCGCCAGGCGCAAGGACGGAGAGCCGCCTATGGAGGTGGAAGCCCCGATTGCCCGCTCCCTCCACGTCTCCGACTCGGACACCATCAGGAGCCGGCGCCGCCAGGCCGGAGCGAAGTCGTCCGAACCGGCTGCGCCCGAGCGCACCGTTGCCGTGCGACCTGCCCCGATCGCTGAGGTGCCGCCCATCGAGACCCGCTCGGATACCCGCAAGGAACGCAAGAAGGTCGCGGCGGCCAAGGCCTCGCCATCGGCGGAGGCGCGGCAGAAGGTCGCCCCGATCAAGCGGGATGAACCCGTGCCGGTCGAAAGGGCACCGGAAACACCCAAACCCAGAGCGCCGGCTAAACCGGCCGCCGCCTCCGGGCGCAGATCAAGAGGAGGCAAGGACTCCGTATCCATCGCAGCCCGCCTGGGCGATTCGACTCCGAAAGCCGCCCCGGAGCTCGCCGAAGCAGCCATGGTCGAATCAGCCGTTTCTCAAGCAGACCCGACGGAGACGGCGCCGGAGAGAGTCGTCGACACCTCGCTGGCGGCCCGGCGGAAGAAGATCACCGCCGACGCCAAGCCCAAAGATCCCGACGATCTTGGCCGGGTTCGGGTTCCCGAACCGGTGTCGGGCACCGGGGCGACATTGTCACCCGAACGTCGCGCCGAGGCCAGTGCCACTCTCATCGAGCAAACCCGGATGGAGGTCGACGTTGACAACGACGACGCCCGGTTTTCGCAGGAAGGTCATCATCCCTTCGAAACCAGCACTGGTTTGCTGGCAAAACTACGCCGCCAGCCCAAGCTCCCTGATGACCACAAACACAAGTTCAAGGAGGCGGGATCATCCGTCGGCCTGGTCCGGCGGGTCTGCATCGAGTGCGCATATGTCTCCATCGGGAGCGACGACGACTAGGTCGCCAAATCGGTAATCACATGCTTGTGACTTTCCTGCCAGTACCATTTCCAGATAATGACAGAAGTTGTCACCCTCGACTCTCGCCGCTCCCCTGATCGCTCGCTGAATACCGCCGTTCAGGTGGTCGCGGTAATCACCGACAGTGCTTCCCGTGTCCTGCTGCGCCACTCCGACGTTTGCGACCTCTGGGAATTGCCGGTTGTGGTTCTGTCGGGGGGCGAGACCCCCAGTGAGACGGCAACCCATGTGGTTGAAAGCCTCGGCCTGGTGCCGCGGCGGCCACAGCCGATCGGCGGGTTCCGGGGTGGCGAGCTCGACACGCTCGTCCTGGGCTATCGGGTGGAAGTGGATAGCGGGTCCAGCGATTCCGGGTTGTTCTTGCCCTTGCACCTCGCCCCGCTCAACGCCGACCCCCGCCACAGCGCTATTGCCCATCGGGCCCTCGCCTCGATGGAGCCCGTCGAGGAGCGACTTGGCCAGGTCAGCGGCGATGCTCACCTGACAGAGTTGCGGATGGGGGAGGAGTTGCCGTCATCCTGCCCGATAGCGATCGCATCGTTTCTCGACATCGTCAACGCCAGGTTGAGCGAGTCACGAGGACCCGAGCGGGCTCCGTGGCTCGAGCGCCTTGCCGAGTTGATGATCATCGATGGCCGATCGCACGTCGCCGGCGATTTGTTGGCCGAGTCATTCGAACTGGCGTCGACAGCCGGAGACACCGAGACGATGGCCCGGGCCGACATTCGGATCTCCGAGCTCGACGATCCCGCTGCCGGTGAGATGCGCGCCTGGTGGTGGGTCTCGAAGCTGTCTACACCCGGCGCGTTTTCCCATCTCGACATTCCGTTCGCATACCTCGGCGCTTACGCCAACCGCCGACGGCGGTCCCGTGAGGCGGATGCGTACTTCCGCCGGGCGCTGGTGCTCTCGGAGAATTCGGCCCGCCGGGCATGGATCAAGAGCTCGATGGCAGCGCGACCGCTGCCGGCCGCCCGCGTCACTGCCTAGCCCTTGTCCCCCTGTCCCCCCGCTTGCGGGGGGACCGACCGAGGCTTTGCGAGGGCGAGGGGGGTGCGCGAACTCTCGACGTAATCCTTCCTCACCGCGCCGCCGGTCCGTCACGAGAAGACACGATTCTCCGGTTGACCTCAAAAAAAGAACGGGCCCACCAAATGGTGGGCCCGTTCTCTTGCTGGTTAAGCGACGAAGCTCTTAGCGCTTCTTCGCGGGCGCCTTCTTGGCGGCTCGCTTGACGGCCTTCTTGGCGGGCGCCTTCTTGACGGCTCGCTTGACGGCCTTCTTGGCTGGAGCCTTCTTCTTGGCTGGAGCCTTCTTCACGGCCTTCTTCGGCGCTGCCCTCTTGGCGGGCGCCTTCTTGGCCGCTTTCTTGGTTGCCATGTTTCCTCCTTGTCCTCGCACCATTTCTCGAAGGCGAATCCTTCGTGGTGCGTAGACGTTGCAGAGAGTATTCAAGCTGTCCGCAGTATCAAAGAAATGGATTGCTTAACAGCATGAAGCAGAATCCACAGAGGCCGGTTTGCCGAAGAAGATTTCAACTGGAGGTCGTGAATTCGGCGATGGCTCGCTCGACCATTTGATGTAAGTACGAATCGGCGAACGTGTGACCTCTTACTGCAATCCGAAGCGCGTAGTGAAGGACCCGGCCGACCCACAAGCGAAACGCGAGGTCGGACCAATCTTCGTCGTCCGGCACAAATCGATCGAGCAGGATCGCCAGCGTTATCAGCCACGTCTCCTCGTCGAGCCATGAGGTGTCGGGCCACTCGCGCCACAACCGCGCTCGAATTGCGACCTGCTCCGGAAAATGGGCGGTGAGCAGGGCATCCTGTCGCGGGGTCCAGTTGTTCGACAACAGACGCTGCGTCGCTTCGATGTCGAAACCGATCTGCTGGGCGATCTGTTGGGACACCGAGTCGGAAGGCTCACTCATTCGCCGTACCGATGGGATGACCGGGTCACTGGTAGAACGCAGCCTCTGCAAGGCTGCGAGGCACTCGACCATCATCACTTTGATGTCGGTCAAGGATGAATAGAGGGCATGATCCTTTCCGCGGGCGATATAGGACTCGTAGACCGGGAGACCATGCGCGATGGTCGCGAAAGTAATCGCGGTATCCACCCCCCAATCGCTTTGCGACTTCACCCGCGCGTCGGCAGCGATGATTGCGGCTGCCTCGCGTGTGAAGGCCAGTTCGCCTGATAGCGGTTGCTCGATCGTTGGAAGCTGCGATTGCGGCCACAACACGGAGAACCCGAGGCGCGTCACCATCCAGGTGATCATCGCATCGGTCGCCGCCCGCGGATAGAAGTGGCGAACCGCCTGGTACCCAAGGTCGAGGGCGGTCTCGGCTTTGCTGATCCAGTCACCGTCGAACGTCTTGATGTCGGCGTCGTAGAAGTGAATCCTCTCGAATTCGCCCTGCTCCAGGAACACGTGGAATCCGGTGTTGATTGCATCGCCCTTGCCGGGCCGCAGGGTCCCGATACGCTCTTGCGGCAAAGCGCGGACCCGCGGCCCGATGCCGGTCACGGCCGCCTCGATCGCGTGATGGGTTTCTTCGTGATCACCGGTGACCGCCAGCACCAACCCCACCGACGGATGAGCGGCCGCCGCTCTCAGATTGCGGACGACGACATCGAGGTCCTCGTTGAGAACCGGAATGACGACGAGGCTGCGAGCTTCTCGGGAGGATGGGTGGGAGGAGGACGGAGATACGTCCGGCACAGGCTCGGTACCCTAATTGTCTATGGCGACAACGATTCCGGTCATCTTGTCGGGCGGAGCGGGCAGGCGACTGTGGCCGTTGTCCCGGCTCTCGGCTCCCAAGCAGTTGCAGCAGCTGCTCGGATCCGACACGATGCTGGAGTCGACCATCTCCCGGGTCGACCATCTCGATGGTCCCATCGTCGTTGTGGCCAGCGTCGATTCTCTCGATCGCATTGCGGCCTCGATT
The DNA here is from genome assembly GCA_031389635.1 of Acidimicrobiia bacterium. Classification (GTDB taxonomy): domain Bacteria; phylum Actinomycetota; class Acidimicrobiia; order Spongiisociales; family ZC4RG35; genus DATEEG01. The sequence continues at coordinate 16,560 of JANMST010000255.1, forward strand.
CCTGCCGGTCGTCCGAGTCGTCTCATCGGCGAACCCATCGGTCGCAACACCGCGCCGGCCGTAGCAGCGGCCGCGCTCACAGCTTCGCCCGACGAAATGCTGCTGGTGCTGCCCGCCGACCATCACATCGCCGACCCGGCAGCCTTCCGGATTGCAGTCGAACTGGCGGTCGACGTGGCCTCCGGTGGCCGACTGGTGACCTTCGGTGTGGTTCCCGGGCGCCTCGAGACGGGATTCGGATACATCGTCCCGGAGGCGTTCGATGGAGTTGTCTCATCGCCAGTCGCGGTCCGTTCGATTGACCGCTTCGTCGAGAAGCCGGACGCTGCGATGGCAGCCGTCCTGATCGAGTCCGGGGCACTGTGGAATAGCGGGATGTTCGTATTCCCGGCGGGCCTGCTCATCGAGGAGTTGTCTCGACACGCCCCGGAGATCCTGACCCGGGTTGAAGAGTCCCTTCGTTCGTCGGTGTCGATCGACGATCATCCCGAGTTCAGGCGAATCGAGCTCGGGCCTGAGTTTGCCGCTGCCCCCGACGTCTCGATCGACGTGGCGGTTATGGAGCCAACCGACCTCGGCGCGGTGGTCTTGCTCGATGCGGGCTGGAATGACGTCGGATCGTGGGAGAGTCTTTGGGAGCTGAGTGAAAAGGACCCGACCGGCAACGTCACCATCGGTGAGGTCGTTGCTCTCGAGTCGTCCCGCAACTACCTCAGGTCGGAAGGACCGCTCATCGCGGTCATAGGAGTAGAAGGACTGGTCGTGGTGGCGACCGACGACGCGGTTCTGGTGGTTCCCCGGGATCGGGCACAGGACGTCAAGAGCCTTGTCGAGGTGGTTCCCCCAAAAGCCAAGTAACTCGAAACCAAGTAACTCGAAACCAAGCAACTCGTCGGGTCGGATCAGCCTCAGCCGACCAAGCGGAACTTTTCGAGAAGGGCTCGAGCCGGTTCCCCGGTTGCGACCAGGCCACCCCCGGCCGGCACGAGGGCGTGGCGGCCGCTCACCGCCAGCAGGTAGGACAGGCTGGCTCCTTTGACGAAGGCGTCGGGTTCGCCGTCCTGCGACTCGATCACGGCTTTGCCGTCTCTCATGACGACGTCGTGATCGACGCCACCGGACCCGCTCAGCGATAACCGCAGTCGTTGGCCGTCGGTGGCTCCCACCTTCTTGGCCCATGCCCACGGAGTTAACCGCACGGCCCGGCTGACCGCGACTTCTCGTGCTTTTGGCTCTCGTCCCATTGGCTCATTCGATTCTTTGATGTCCACATCGATCGCGGTTCTGATGTCGCACAGGTGGAGGAAGGCGTCATTGACCCGCATTTCCACGGCCACGCTTCGGGGAGCAGGCCCGACCGGAGTCAATGCCGCCTCGTTCCAGTCGAGGTCGGGGCTGCCCAGAAGCACGCTGGTTGCTGCCGCCGCCCGTTCTATCTCGTCGGTGACCCGGGCCGTTGACCAGGGGCGCCTCGCCGCTACCCCCTGGTTTGTGATTTGATCGAGAGGAGATCCCTCCCCGATCCAGCCGGCGGGTGGGTCGGGCTGATCGAAATGATGGGCCAGCATCCCTTCGACGTGCCCGAGATGAGCCAGCACGTCCTTGACGGACCAGCCGACACAAGGTGTGGGACGGTTCCAATCGTCTGGTTCCAGGGAGGCCATCAATTTCGTGACTGCGGCCCAGATCTGATTGGCGGCGGCCGCCAGATCGCCGGATTCGTGCATGAATTGATCTTAAGTACCTGGTTCCTAGCATCGCCCCAGATGCCCAGGTCCCTTATCGCTGCGTGCCTGCTGGTCCTGGCCGCCTGCGCCGACCCGCCACCGCTGGAGGCTTCGGGCCAGGAGATCTACCAGCAGCTTTGTGCGAATTGCCATGCTGAGGACCTCAACGGAGGAGTCGGGCCGGCGATCGGGCCGGGATCGAATTCGGCGGCACAGGACGATGACTTCCTGGTCTTGACCATTACCCGGGGCCGAGGGCCAATGCCCTCCTTTGAGGCGACTCTCAGCGACGAGCAGATCGCACGCGTTGTCGAATACCTGCGGGCCCGGCAGGACTCGGACGAGTCCGGATGACGGATGCCCCCGCCTCGAGTGCAGCTCTCGAAGCCCTCGAGTTGCATCCGGTCTCTATCCCGATGAAGTACCGCTTCCGACGGGTTGAGCGCCGCGACTCCGTCCTGATCAGAGGCCCGCAGGGCTGGGGCGAGTTTTCACCTTTTCCCGACTATCCACGCGAGGTGACAACGAGATGGTTGGCGGCGGCCCTGGAAGCCGCTTGTTCGATCTGGCCTTCGCCAGTGCGATCTTCGGTGCCGATCAATGTGACGGTGCCGGCCGTCGACGGACCGACCGCCTTTGACATCGTGGTCGAGTCTGGATGTCGCACTGCCAAAGTCAAGGTTGCCGATCCTGGCCAGACTCCCGAAGACGACGAAGAACGACTCGCTGCGGTCCGCGCCGCGCTCGGCCCCACGGGCAAGATCCGCATCGATGTGAACGGCGCCTGGGACCTGGAAACCGCGACCGAGACACTGCTGAAGCTTGCGTCCTACGACCTTGAATACGTCGAGCAGCCGGTGCGTACCCTGGAGGAAATGATCGAGCTCCGACGAAGGGTCCCCGTCCGGATTGCCGCCGATGAAGCAGTCCGACTCGCGGCCGATCCGCTCGAGGTTGCCGAGAGAGGGGCAGCCGATGTGATCGTGCTGAAGGTTCAACCCCTGGGCGGTGTCGAGCGGGCCCTGGGTGTGGCGCAACGCTCCGGTCTACCGGCGGTTGTCTCGTCGGCGCTCGAGACGTCGATAGGAATTGCCGCTGGTCTGGCTGCAGCCGCGGCGCTTCCCCAGCTCGACTTTGCCTGTGGTCTCGGAACCGTTTCACTTTTCACCGGCGACGTGGTCCTCGACTCACTTCTCCCGATCGATGGCCGGATGGAGTTGCGACGCCCGGAGCCGGATCCGGCATTGCTCGAACGGTTCGCGGCCGATCGGGACACGTCGGCCGAACTGCTCCGCCGCCTGCGCTGGGCGGCCGAGGTGCTGACGTGACGACACCCCGGAGAGATGTCGGCCTGGCACCCAACGGCGCCACAGCCACCGCATCGGTGATCATCGACGAGTTGATCCGCAATGGGGTTCGAGATCTCGTGCTGGCCCCCGGCTCGCGCTCGGCCCCGATGGCACTCGCCGCCGGCGCCCGCCCCGAGCTGCGAGTCTGGGTCGAGGTCGACGAAAGGTCGGCGGGCTTCTTTGCGCTGGGACTGTCGAAGGCCGGCCGGCGATCGGCGGTGTTGACGACCTCGGGCACTGCCGCCGCCAATCTTCACCCGGCCGCGGTCGAAGCGGACCTGGCGATGGTCCCGCTGGTCTTGATAACCGCCGATCGACCCCACGAGTTGCGGGCGACGGGCGCCAACCAGACCATCGATCAGGTGAAGCTCTTCTCGAGCGTGGTCCGGTGGTTCGCCGAGATCACCCCCGCCGAGGACCGGGCGGGCGAGAGCAGCTATTGGCGGTCGGTGGTATGCCGGGCGATCGCCGAGTCACAAGGCCGGGTCGGACGGCGCGGGCCGGTTCACGTCAACGTGTCGTTCCGGGAACCTGTGGTGCCTCTCACCGACGATGGCAGGACCTCGGGGTTGATCTACCGGAACTCCCTGGAGGGCCGCGGATCGGGCCAGCCGTGGGTGGCAGTTGCCGACGCGCCGTCGCCGTTGCCGCAACCGTACGAAGTGCGGGGACGGGTGCTGGTGGTGGCGGGGGAGGGCGCCGATCTCACGGCGGTCACGGCGGCGCTGGAAGCCGGCTGTGTCGTTGTGGCCGAAGCCCACAGTGGATGCCGCGTCCCCGGGACCGTAACCACCGCCCATCACCTGTTGGCTTCCCCGAGCCTGGCCCGCAGTCTCCGACCGGACAAGGTCGTCGTGCTGGGACGGGCCGGGCTCTCCCGCAACCTCATGGCTTTGATCTCGACCGTGGAGACAATCGGAGTCGGGGATGGTTGGTTCGATCCGGATCGACAGTTATCGGGCATGCTCCGGTCGATCTCGTTCGTCGGAAGGGAGCCCGATTCGGAATGGCTCTCGAACTGGGAGCAAGCCGAATCGAACGCCCGCCGGATTCTCGACACCGAACTCGACGCGATCGAGACACCGAGCGAGCCACGAGCGGCCCGCGACGTAGCCGCGGCCATCGCGGCCGGAGGGACCCTGGTCGTGGGCTCGTCGATGCCGGTACGAGACCTCGACTGGTTTTCGAGGACCGCTCCACCGATGAAGGTGATTTCGAACCGGGGTGCCTCCGGGATCGACGGGTTGGTGTCGGTGGCCCTTGGGGCTGGTGCCGTCGGGCCTTCCGTTGCCCTGGTCGGGGACCTGTCGCTCCTGCACGATCAGAACGGATTCCTGGTGGCCCCCCGACCCGACCTGGTGTTGGTCGTTGTCAACAACGACGGCGGCGGGATATTTTCGTTTCTGCCCCAGGCAGGCTTCCCCGAATCCTTCGAGCAGCTTTTCGGCACTCCCACCGGCATCGACCTCGCCAGACTCGCCGATGTGTACGGGCTCGCCTACGACCATGTCGAGAAGGCGTCCGAACTGGCGTCGGCCGTCAGCAGCGGCCTTGAGGCGAGCGGGGTCCGCCTGATCGAGATCAAAACCGACCGTGGCGAGAACGTGAGTCTCCACCGGAAGCTGACCGCGCGAGTTGTCGAGGCGGTCGAACCGTTATTCGAGCGCTGACAGCATCGCCTGCAGCTTGATCCGGGTCTCCTCCAATTCGTCCTCGGGCACCGATCCGGTGACCAAACCGGCGCCGGCGAAGAGCCGGGCTCTTGCTCCCGAGACCTCGGCGCATCTCAAGGCGATGGCGAATTCTCCGTCACCCGAGGAATCGAAGATGCCGACCGGGCCGGCGTAGCGTCCCCGGTCCATTCCTTCCAGCGATCTGATCATCTCGACGGCCGCAACGGTAGGAGTCCCTCCCACCGCGGCGGTCGGATGCAACCTTCCGACCAGGTCGAGCACGTGGTGGGATTCGGCCATGATTCCTGAAAAAGGAGTTGCCAGGTGCTGGACGTTCGCCAGCTTCAACAGACCAGGCTTGGCAGCGCGATCGAGTGACGTACAAACCTCACCGAGAGCCCGTCCTACCGAAGCCGAGGCGAGGGCGTGTTCGTGGAGGTCCTTCCGTGAAGCCAGCAACCCGGATCCGAGCCGCTCGTCCGCCACCGGGTCGGGGTCACGCCGGGCCGAACCTGCCAGAGCCAGAGAGGTGACGGCGTTTCCGATCCTCCGAATCAGCAGCTCCGGAGATGCTCCGACCAGCCCGTCGACCAGATACACCATGCATTCGGGGAAGCCTCGATGGAGCTTGCTCAAAACCCGATGAAGTTCGAAAGGTTCCTTCGACCAGAGAGCGTGGTCGCGGGCCAGAACCACTTTCTCCAACCTGCCGGTCTCGATCTCCTTGATGGCCCTTGCCACAGCCTCGAGCCAGAGGTGATCGGGCAGCGAGGACCCGGCGAAGCGAGGACGGTCGGATTGGAGACCGTGAGACGCGGGCACCGCCTCACCCCACGTCTGACTCTGGGGCCCATGGCGGATCAGCCACGACGATTCGCGCCGGGACGCGAAGACAACCTCGGGGACGACCACAACCGAGGGCGAGGACTCCTCGTCGAACGTGAAGCTGGCGAAGGCGTAGGGCCCACCCGGCGCAGACTCATCGGACTGGACCGGGGCCTGGTCGGCCGCCCACTCGGCGAACATCCATCGGGCTCGCTCGAAGCGACCCGGACCGACTCCGGGATCGAGTCGAAGGCGTTGACCGAACCCGGCCAGCGTCAGCTCGGGTGAGATCCACACGGTGTGGGGCCGACGCGCCAGGGCACCTTCGATGGTGATCTCAGTCGGTTCGATTCGGATGGTCATGGGTCTCCCGCCAGGCGCCGCCGCGCCTCTTCAATCAGAAGTCGCCGAAAGTGACGATCGACGAGGCGTCCCGTGGCGGGGAGCATCGTTGTGAACGAGGCGACCAACTTCTTGACAGCCTCCTCGTCGCTGCTGGCGTTGGCTTCGACGGAGTCCCTGACGTAGCGAGCGAACACTTCGACGGCCCGCTCGGCGATAGGTCGCATGGCGGTGTCGGTGCGGCGGGCGAGGTCGAGCAATTCTCCGAGGGGCAGTCCGGCCTCGACCAATGCCAGCCCGGCCTTGAGCGTTTCGGCATCGGACAACTCAAAGAGTGGCTCGGGGTCTTCCTGGACCGGGGTGAGGAAGCCCTCGCGGATCACAACTTCGAGAAGTGTGGTCGAGAAGTTCGACGCTTCGGCCAACTCGGGCAAAGTCAGCAGCTGTTCCTGGGGATTCCGCTCCAAGGCCGCCAGGAGCGCCTCGTCCCACGGGTCCAAATCGCTAAATTCCGTTGGGGTGGCGCTGCTCACTGTTCCGCCAAGGTTACGGCTGTGACGGGCCGGTCGATTCCGGTCAGTTCTCTCATGATCTTCCCGGTATCGCCAAGGTTACGGCTGTGATGGGCCGGTCGATTCCGGTCAGTTCCCTCATGATCTTCTCGGTATCGGCCGCGTTACCGGTCGTGATGAGTCGAAGGCCACCGGTTCCATTGGGCTCGGTCGATTCCCCGGCCAGGACAACAACCTGTCTTGCCACAGCGCGGGCCGGATCGACGATGGCAACGTGGGCGCCGGCCCTGGCCGAGATGAGGTGACGCAGAAACGGGTAGTGGGTGCAGCCGAGAACCAACGTGTCGGCCCCTGCCTCCAGGACCGGGTCGAGGTGATGAGCGACGGCCGCTTCGGCCACGGGTCCCGATGTCACTCCGGTCTCCACCAGGTCGGCCCAGCCCGGGCAGGCCTGATTGATGACAGTCACCCCATCGGCAAACCGGCCGACGACCGAGGCGAACAACTCACCCTGGAATGTGGCGGCCGTGGCCAGCACTCCGACCACCTTGCTTCGGGTCAGAGCGGCGGCGGGTTTCACGGCGGGTTCCATGCCGACAAAAGGCACGCCGGGATGGATCGAACGTAGATGGTGAAGGGCCGCGGCGGAGGCGGTGTTGCAAGCAACCACGATCAAGCCCGCACCCAGATGGAGAAGGTGGGCCGTGCAGGCCTCGGCGAGCCCGCGGACCTCCTCCAGTGATCGCTGCCCGTAGGGAGCGTTGCCACGATCAGCCAGGTATGTCACATCTGGACCGGGGAGGAGTCGGCGGATCTCGGACAACACCGAGAGACCGCCAACGCCTGAGTCGAACACGCCGATCATTGCGGAAGGGCGAGGGTCCCCCGCCAATTAGCTGCCATTTGCCTCACGAGTATCGTCGGCCGGGCCCTCAATCAAGGAGAACCTGAATGGACCTGACAGGAGTCGTGGCGCTGGTGACAGGTGGAGCCTCGGGGCTCGGGGCCGCCACCGTCCGTCGTTTGGCAGCTGCCGGAGCTCATGTGGTGATCGCCGATCTCCAGGACGACAAGGGAGATGCGCTGGCCGCCGAGGTCGGGGGCGGATATAGCCACACCGACGTTACCAACGAGTCTCAGGTCCAGGTTGCCGTCGAAGTGGCGATGGAGGCGGGACCGCTCCGAGCCCTTGTCAACTGTGCAGGCATCGCCCCGCCTGCCCGCACTCTGAATCGAGACGGGTCACCCCACGACCTGGGCCACTTCAAATCGCTGATCGAGATCAACCTGGTCGGTACCTTCAACACCATTCGACTGGCAGCTGCGGCCATGGCCCGGACCGAGGCGATGGCCGACGGGCAGCGAGGAGCAATCGTCAACACTGCCTCGGTGGCGGCCTACGACGGCCAGATTGGGCAGGCAGCGTATTCGGCCTCGAAGGGTGGAATCGTCGGGATGACATTGCCGATTGCCAGAGACCTCTCGGCGGTCGGCATCCGGGTCAACACGATCGCGCCGGGGATAATGGACACGCCTTTGCTGGCGGGATTGCCCGAGCCTGCCCGGGAGTCGTTGGGCCAGCAGGTCCTATTTCCGAAGAGGCTGGGAACCCCGGAGGAGTATGCCGAAGCCGCCTATTTCCTCTTGACCCACGACTACATGAACGCCGAAACCATTCGAATGGACGGCGGAATCAGAATGGCCCCGAAGTAAGGCGCAGTTGCTAAACCGCCTACCCCCAACCGAGCAGTCGACCCAAAGCATTACGCACGACGGCCAATGAAACCTCTGGATCGCCGGCGACTCGTACTTGGTGACCCAGCTCTGCGTGCCACTCGGCTTCGGGGGGTGCATTCTCGTATTCGTGCTGCTTCGGTCCTGCAGACCTAAGGCGAATGCACAACTCGATGGCTTCTTCGTTGACGGCTCCAATCTCTGCCAGTCCATGTAAGTCGAAAAGGTCTCTCGGTACTCGTCGATCAGCGAACGCAACCAGTTTCATTGCCGTGAAGGTAGATCGAGTTGGAACTCGGAGTTGCACATCCTTCGGCAGATCGTCGTAGAAGAGGTCTACCGGTCTGGTAGATGCCGGAAGCATGGTGTTTTCGTAACGTCGTCCAACGATCTGCAGCTTCACTGCGAGAGAGTCTCCTGTGAGTATGTATGTCGCCACATCGTCCTGCTGCGACCGACGCGCTGTCAGATCGGGATACTCCCTACTAGTTGCAGCGAGGAGGCGTTGGACGATGTCGTCTTGCACGCCGTCCTCGTCGATCAAGTAGAGGTCTATGTCCTCAGAGATTCGGCGCCCAGGCAGGAAGGTCCGATTGAGGGCCGTGCCCCCGAAGAATACAACCCCCGACTCGTGTTCAAGGGCGTTGAGAAGATGCGAAACGACATGATCTCGTTCAATCTGGAGTTGTGGAACACCGAGTTCGGCAGCCCGACTTCGGACCTGTTCAGGGTTCAGCATGGCGGATCGAGAACTTGACGGGATCAGTTGGCACAATCGGCTGTAACCCTCTGGAGCTGACCGGGTGGGCCAGTTTCAACACTGGCGCGTCGTGAACAAGCTGATCGCTGGCCCATCGCGCTCGAGCGTAAGCCGCTTTCTTACCCTGCTTGAACGCCAGGTCCGCCGCCGCGTCCCAGTCGGAGCGTTGAGCTAGTGACCAGACGGCTTCCGAGGCCGTCCTCTTGCTTATGCCTGCCCGCGTTGGGTGGTCGGCTATGTCTATCAGGGTTTGCTCGGTTGTGGTCGTCCATCCGTCGGCCAATTCGGTGGAGATCCTCTGGACGGCAACATCGTTGAGATCTCGCTGCTGAAAGACCACGAGACCCGCTCTTGTTGACAAAGTTCTTCGCCTCGTGGGTATCGCCACGATGCCTGTGGCCAATGCTCGGGGAACTACGTGAAGGACCCTGGCCGCTGACATGTGACACAGGGCGCTAGCCGACTGTCCATGATCTGCTTGTGCGATTGCAAGGGCCACGGCCTCCACCGATGGAACCCATCCGCTTCGTCCCACCCACCCTTTCGGAGGGATCGCGTAGTAGCCGTGGGCGAGCCGCAGCAGGGTGCCGAATGACGCCATTCGGGCGAACTCGGCCGCGGGAAACGAATAGCTGAGGGCTGCATCTTTTGGGCGGATCACCCTGAGGGTCCGATTCATCAGAGCCGGCGGTAAAGTGGGTTCTCGCGCCAATGTCGCGCTGATTATAGGCTTCAGGCCTATTATTAGCGCGTATTTAGCGGCGAGCCGAGGTTTCTACGCCGCCTGGGCGGCTGCGACCTGTCGCTTGAGGCGGGCGAGGATGGCGCCCATGCCGCGCAGGCGCAGCGGCGTCACCACCTCTTCCAGGCCCATGTTCATGTAGAAGTCGCTGTCGACGTCGAGGATCGCTTCGGGCGTCTCGCCGTCGAGGCCGGCGGCGAGGATGCCGGCATAACCGCGCACGGTTGGTGACTCCGGCGGGGCGTCGAAGAAGACCCTCACCCTGCCATCTTCCAGGCGGGTGGCGAGGAAGAACGGAGTCTGGCACTCGTGCACCTGCTCGAGGCTGTCGCGGTCGGCCGCGAGGTCGGCGGGGAGAGCCGGGAGCCGCTTGGAGAAGTCGAGAAGTGCTTCGACCCGGAAGTCCTTGGGCGAGGAGCGGAAGGCTTCGACAATCTGGGCCAAACGTTCCGGAAGTGCCACAAGGTCATTGTACCCCGGGGGGCCGAGTTAGCACTACGGTGATAGTGTTAAGAGATCGAGAAGAGGAGCTTTCTTGCCTGCCGCCGCTGATCCCGCCGATAAGTTCCGGGCCTATTTCCATCCCGAGCGCCTGGTCTCGACCGATTGGCTGGCGGAGCATTTGAGCGACCCCAACCTGGTCGTGGTCGAGTCGGACGAAGACACGCTGCTCTATCACACCGGCCACATCCCCGGCGCGATCAAGATCGACTGGGTGGCCGATCTCAACGACCCGGTCATGCGTGACTACCTCGACGCCGGGCAGTTCGCCAGCCTGATGTCCAAGCACGGAATCAGGCCCGAAACGACGGTCGTCTTCTACGGGGACAACTTCAACTGGTGGGCTGCATACGCCCTCTGGGTGTTCGAGTTGTTCGGACATGCCGATACCCGGCTCCTCGACGGCGGCCGTGCCAAGTGGGCTGCCGAAGCCCGCCCGTTGAACACCGACGCCATCGAGCGGTCAGGCGTCGACTATCCGACTCCTACTCGTGACGATCGCCGGGTCCGGGCGTTTCTGGGGGATGTGTTGCCGCACAGCAAGGATCACAAGCCCTTGATCGATGTTCGCTCACCGGAGGAATACCGCGGGGAGAGATTGCACATGCCCGACTATCCCAACGAAGGTGCACTGCGCGGCGGCCACATCCCCGGCGCCAAGAGCGTTCCATGGAAAAAGGCTGCCAACGAGGACAACACCTTCAAGTCGGCCGACGAGCTCAAGGCTCTCTACATCAACGAAGCCGGGCTCGCGCCGGGCGATGACGTGATCGCCTATTGCCGGATCGGTGAGCGCTCAGCCCATACCTGGTTCGTCCTCACCCACCTCCTCGGGTTCGAGCGGGTGCGCAACTACGACGGCTCGTGGACCGAATACGGCAACGCTGTGCGGGTCCCCATCGAAAAGCCATAGAAGAACCGCGAACCTAAGGTTATAAGCCGCGGAAAGCGCGGCCTATAACCTTAGGTTTCGCGATGCTTCAGGCTCAGCCCCGCCGGGCGACTATGAAGAGACGGCTGAACGGAAACGGCGTCTTGCCGTCGGCCTCCACTGGATAGGCAGTCCGATACGCCTCAGTGAGCTGTGAAACGAAGTCCGCCGCTTCGTCGGGTTGAAGGGCGACGAGGATCGGTCTGAGTACTGATCCTTTCACCCACCCCAGCATGGCGTCGCTCCCCTCGAGCACGTGGTAGTAGGTCGTTCTCCAGAGGTCGATGTCGACCGCGGTCGGCCGCAGCCAGGCGCGGTACTCGGCCGGATCTGCCACCGGGTGGCCGAGGAAGGCCTGGGCGGTTCGCGACCTCCAGCGCGGATCGTCGACCAACCGGCTGATCAAGCGGTGCGATGGTTGATCCCAGTTGTCCGGCATCTGGACCGCCAGCGCTCCACCAACCGAGATCAGCGACATGAGGCGCGGAAACAGCACCTGATGATTCCCCAACCAATGCAAGGCGGCGTTGCTGAACACGATCGATACCGGGTACGAGGGCGCCCAGGTGGCGATCTCTTCGTGCTGCCAATTGATGGTGGGCCATTGGTGGGATGGGAACTGCGACTCGGCCCGTTCGAGCATCTCGGCCGAATCGTCGATTCCCACGATCCGGGCATCGGGCCAGCGTCGCGCCAGGACGGCCGTGAGATGCCCGGGCCCGCAACCGAGGTCGACGATGATCTCGGGATTCGGATGGTTGATTCGTGCGATCAACTCCAGGCCCGGACGGCTGCGCAGATCGGCGAACGTCATGTAGCTGTCGGGGTCCCAGGTCATGGGGTCATCCCCTTCCCGAATCGTTGGTGTCCGGTCACCGTTGGGCGTCCACCGTTGCCTGGCCGAATCGCTCGGCTAGTTCCGGCCTCACCCGATCGGTCATTCGCCAGATCCAGTTGCCCTCTTCCTGACCCGGGGTATTCATCCTCGCCTCGCGGCCAAGGCCGAGCAGATCCTGGATCGGCACCACCGCTGTCTCGGCGGCCGAACCCAGAACGATCTTGATGAGGTCCCAGTTGATCTCCTCCCCCCGCGATCCGGTCAGCGCCAAAAGGCGCCGCTTGTTGCGATCGAGGCGCCGACGATCGTGGCGATCGTTGCTGCCCCAGAACCAACCGAGGGTTGTGTCGTTGTCGTGGGTGCCGGTGTAGGCAACGACATCGGATGGGTAGTTGTCAGGATGATGAATCGCGGTGTCGATCTCCTCATCGAACCCGAACTGGGCGACCCTCATGCCGGGGAAGCCGAGCGATCGGCGCAGGTTGGTGACCTCATCCGTGATGATTCCGAGGTCCTCGGCGATGATCGGCATGGAGCCGATCCTCGATTGGAGTGCGGTGAACAAATCGATGCCGGGGCCCTCGACCCAGTGACCGTTGACAGCGGTGAGCTCGGAGGCGGGAATCTCCCAGAAGGCGACGAATCCGCGAAAGTGGTCGATGCGCACCATGTCGAACCTGGCGAACGTCGCCCGGAGCCGGTCGCCCCACCACTGATAAAGCTCCGATCGATGCGCCTCCCAGTCGTATAGCGGGTTGCCCCACCGCTGCCCGGTCGCAGCGAAGTAGTCGGGGGGGACCCCGGCCACGACCGTCGGGCGCCCGTCTGATCCGAGATGGAAGAGGTCGGGCCGGGACCAGACGTCGGCCGAGTCGTGCGCTACGAAGATCGGAAGGTCACCGATCAAGGCCACCCCGAGCGAACGGGCGTAGCTGGCCAGCATTTCCCATTGACGATGAAAGAGGTACTGAATCGCCCGCTCGACCTCGATCCGCCCCTCCAATCGCGCCGAAGCCCGGGCCATGGCGGCAGGGTCCCGCATGGCAAGTCCGCGCTCCCACTCCACCCACGAGCGACCCCCATAAGATTGTTTGATGGCCGCAAAGGTGGCATACGAATCGAGCCACGGTGTCTTGCGAAACCCGTCGTACTCGTCGTCACCGCCACGACGCAGGAATCGGCGAGCAGCCAGGATCAGCAACCTGGCCTTGTCTGGGATCAGCTCCCCGAAGTTCACCCAATCGCGAGGAAGGGCGGTGAGTTGATCTATCTCGGAGCCGTGCAACAGCCCATCGGCCACGAGGTCGTTCAAGTCGATCAAGAGTGGATTTCCGGCGAAGGTCGACGGCGATTGATAGGGCGAGTCGCGATAACCGGTTGGACCCACGGGGAGCATCTGCCAGAAGTGCTGGCCGGCGTCGGACAGAGCCTGCGCGAACAGCCGGGCATCTTCACCGAGCGTGCCGATCCCATGTCGGCCCGGGAGCGATGTGATGTGGGCGAGGACGCCGCTCTGGCGGGTCATCCGGAGGTGTTGTCGTCCGGGAACTGGGCAAACCGGACCATCAGATGAACCTCGATCGACGCGCTACCGGCTTCGACCGGAGCCGAGTCCGCCATCGCCATTGCCATGGCTCTTTTGGGCATTGGTCCCGGCCCTTGCCCGCTGGATTCGGTTATCTCGATCGCCTGTCCGAGCCGGGTGCCGGCCAGATCTGCGAGTTGCTTGGCCTTGGCTTGGGCCCGCTCCCACGCTCGAGCCCGGGCCTGCGCTTCGAGGGGAGCGCGGTCGGCAACCTCAAACGCAAGGCCATGCATCTCAGCCAGGTCACCCAGCACCGCGGTGGCAGCGCCGATGACCTCACCCACGTGTTCCATGTCGGTCGTGCTGATCATCACCGTGTTCCTGACCCGAAAGCCTGCCACGGCACCTTCGTTGTTGTGCTCGGGCCATATCGACAGATCGGAGGTCTGAATGTCGGGACCTTCGATTCCATGACCCGCCAGAGTCGAGATCAGACTGGCGAGCTTGCCGTTGACGACTCCCAGGGCAGCAGCCACCTCCCCGCGCACGGCGCTGGCACCAAGAGTCAGCACGGCTCTGTCAGGAGGACCGGAGGCGGCACCTGTGGCGGTGACGGTGATTCCGTTGTTGCTCACTGACCAGCCTCCTGTTGAAGCCCGGAGGCTAGATCAATCGTGCGGGCGCCTCCGTGGGAAGCGAGCCGCTCTCTACCGTTGTCAGCAATGGTCATGCCAAATGACGATGACGTTTCGGGCGGTCCGCTTGACGGGGTGAAGGTCGTCGAATTGGCGGCCATCGGGCCGGTGCCGTTTGCGGGCATGGTCCTCGCCGACCTTGGAGCCAAAGTGATTCGGGTCGATCGCCCTGATCCCGGCCCGATAGCTGCGATCAACTCTCACGATCCGACCGCACGGGGGAAGGACTCCATCGTCGTCGATCTCAAGCAGGCAGCGGGATTGGAAGTTGTCCTTCGCCTTGCCGGGGGCTGCGACATTCTCATCGAAGGGCACCGGCCGGGAGTTGCCGAGCGGCTCGGTCTCGGTCCCGAGGTGTGTCTCGCCCGCAACCCGGCGCTGATCTATGGGCGCATGACTGGATGGGGCCAGTCGGGGCCGCTCTCCGCGACCGCCGGACACGACATCAACTACCTCGCGGTTTCGGGAAACCTCTCGGCTATCGGTCCGGCCGAGCGTCCGCTTCCGCCTCTGAATCTCGTTGCTGACTATGGGGGAGGGGCCATGCTCCTTCTGGTGGGAGTCCTGGCGGCACTCACCCACGCCCGTTCTTCCGGAGAAGGTCAGGTGGTGGACGCGGCGATGGTCGACGGATCCGCTCTGCTGGCCTCGGTCTTCAGAGGATTGCTGGCTTCCGGGGCCTGGGTGGACCGCCGGGAATCGAATCTGCTCGACGGTGGCGCACCGTTCTACCGAACTTACCGCACCCGGGACGACCGTTTTGTGGCTGTCGGGGCCCTCGAGCCACAATTCTTCGCGGCACTATTGGAGGGCCTCGCGCTCGATCCCGCCGATATGGGCAACCAGTACGACCGCACCGGGTGGGAGTCGATGTCGGCCCGTTTCGAGGCCGAGTTTGCCTCCCGCAGCCGGGCTGAATGGGTCGATCGGTTCTCGGGGTCCGACGCCTGTGTTTCACCCGTGCTGACCTTCTCGGAGTCGCTGACCGACTCGCATATGGCCGCCCGGAAGACCTTTCTCGACCTCGATGGCATCTTCCAACCGGCTCCCGCCCCCAGATTCTCCCGAACTCCGGCCGCCACACCCTCTCCGGCGAGACACCCGAGCCTGGTGCCTGGGACGAACCGGATTCTCGGGGCCCTTGGATACAGCGAGGCCGAGGTCGGTATGCTCCGCAAAAAGAGAGCCGTCCGCTGAACCCTGGAGGATCTATGGCCCCGCATTCGTCGAGCACGGCAACCGTAATGGCAGAGCGCGCGGCGATCGATGCGGCGGTAGAGGGGAAAACGCTGGTCGATGTCTTCAATCGCAATGCCCGCGACTACGCCGACAAGGCTGCGATCCACTGGAAGGAAGGCGACATCTGGCGCCATCTCACGTGGTCGCAGTACAGAAAGTCGGTCCACGAGGCCGCCGCTGGCCTCATCTCGCTGGGGTTAGCCGGAGGCGACTTCGTCGCGATCATGGCCGGCAACCGGCCCGAGCACGTGATCGGCGACCTGGCGGCAGTGCATTCCGGTGCGACCGGCGTCACCATCTACTCCACGCTGGCCCAGAGCCAGATCCAGTACGTGGCCACCAACTGCGGCGCCAAGGTGGCGATCCTCGAGAATTTGTCATTCATGAAACGCTGGGAGGCGATCAAGTCGGAGTTGCCTGCACTCGGCCACGTGATCCTGATGGAGGGGGCCGAGAACTACAACTTGGTCGACTGGGTTCTGTCCTGGGACGACCTTCTCGAGCGTGGCCGTGCGGCCCTGGCCGCCGATCCGGGCCTGGTCGAGCGGGCGGCGGGCCTTGCCAAGCCAGAAGGCCTCGCGACGCTCATCTATACGTCCGGAACGACCGGGGTCCCCAAGGGTGTGATGGTCACGCATCGCAACGTCATGTGGACGGCCGAGTGCGTTCGGCGGGGAACCAACCTCCCCGACAACCCGAGGATGGTTTCCTATCTGCCTTTGGCCCACATCGCCGAACGGATGTCGACCCACTATCTGGGCGCCTACCTTGCCGGCGAGGTCTGGTACTGCCCCGACATCGGCCTGGTCCTGGAGTATGTGACCAAGGCCCGTCCGACCCTCTTCGTGGCCGTGCCCCGGGTCTGGGAGAAGTTCCACAACCGCCTCGACGCACGATTCGGCGAAGATCCCAAGCGTGAGAAGTTGATCCGAAGCGCGGTTGCCCATGGCGAGTCGGTCATGCGCACGACTCAATCCGGGAAATCGCCCGGGCTGATCGACAAGGTCAAGCTGGCCCTTTTCGAACGCCTCATATTCTCCAAGGTTCGCCACGGCCTCGGGATGGATGCGATCGATATCGCCATCACCGCGGCCGCCCCGATCAGCGCCGATCTGATCTTCTTCTTCCGAGGCATCGGGATACCACTATTCGAGTTGTATGGAATGAGCGAGACGACCGGCCCCGCCACCAGCAACCTTCCCGGGGCGGAGAAGATCGGCAGCGTCGGTCGCGCTCTTCCGGGAGTGGAGGTGGTTCTCGGCGACGACGGCGAAATCTTGATGCGGGGAGGGGTTATCACGGCCGGCTACTACCAGGCGGCGCAGGAGACAGCCGAGGCCTTCGACTCTGAAGGCTGGCTCCATTCCGGCGACCTGGGGCGCTTCGACGACGACGGCTACCTCTTCATCGTGGGACGCAAGAAGGAAATCATCATCAATGCCGCCGGCAAAAACATCGCCCCGGCCAAGCTCGAGACGGCGCTCAAGAACCATCCGCTCGTCGCTCAGGCCTGCATGATCGGTGACGGCCGTCAGTATCTGTCGATGATCATCTCTCTCGATGCGGAAGAGGCGCCGGTCTGGGCCACCAAGCATGGTGTCCCTTTCACCGACCTCGCCACCTTCAGCCAGCTTCCTGAGGTCAGGGCCGAGCTTCAGTCAGCCCTCGACATCGCCAACCAGGAAGTGTCGAGAGTCGAACAGGTCAAGAAATTCGTGATTGTGCCCGACGCCTGGACTCCCGACAGTGGAGAAATAACACCCTCGCTGAAGCTGAAGCGACGGGTCGTGTTGGAGAAGTACTCATCCGACATCGAGTCGATGTACGGCTGATCAACGGGGGGCCCACAATGCTCAATAGTCGGGAACCGACTGTGCTCAATCGTCGGGCAAGCGAGTGAGGACACCCTCATCCGGACGCAAAGTCTTGACCAAGGCTGCGCTGGTCTCATCAGTGATCCTGCTGGTCATGACATCGGTGCCGGTAGCCGCCCAGACCGATCCTTTCGGGTCGGACCCTCTCGGTCTGATCTCCTACAAGGATCAAACCGACAGCTATTCGATCGGCACCGACTCATGGGAGGTGTGGATCTGCGACGTCCCCGACGGCAGCGTCTCGATCACTCCGGCCCAGGCCGCCAACGTGCTCAACGCTTCGGTCACCTCCTACTTCCAGGCGCTGTCCGCCAACCTTTATAGCCCGGTGTTCGCGGCGGCCGGGACCGTGACTGCCACGCAGCCTTCGCAATGGCCCGACAACCCCTTTCGCTTGCAAGGAGAGTGCGAGGGACTGGTGGCTGCCCAGGGTGGCGGGACCACCGAGGGTGCCGTCGTGGTTATCGACGCGTCATACGGGGGCGGCTACGCGACCGGGGGCTTCGTCTGCCAGGTGACCCAGGGTTGTCCGATCACCTATCCCGCCAATGCGCGAATCGTGGTGTTGGGGGGCGAGGCATTGGTGGGCTTCGGAGGCACGCCGGCTCTTCGCACTGCCGCCCACGAGATCGGCCACGCCATCTTCTGGCCCCACTCATATGCGGGTCAGGCCACGTTCGAGAACGGAGTCGTCTACGAATACGACAACCCGATGGACCTCATGAGCGGTGGCGATTCCGACAACCTCGACATCGGCACCATTGCCGTCAACCGGTATGCCGCAGGATGGTTTGGATCGGAAGGCGTGTTCTTCCACCGCGGAGGAAATCTGGTCTACACCCTTGGAGCAAGATCCGGTGTCCAGATGCTGGTGCTTCCGACCGACCAGCCAGGCGCCTTCGAGACGCTCAGTGTCAGGGTCAGGAGCGGATACGACTTCGGCATTCCGGCCGAAGGGGTGGAGGTCTACTCGATCGATCAGACCAGCTGCTCACCAACGGTGGTCGGTGGCTGCTTCGGTCTCGAGCGAAGGACCTCACCGGTCCCGCCGGTGGCTTCCTTCAGCTCGAGCGAACATGTCTTCGGGGTGGGGGAGACATTCACGGTACGGGGGATGACGATCACGATTCTCGAAAGGATTGGCGAGAGCTTCCGGGTCCAGGTTCAGGGCCAGGCCGTCACCGAGCGCTTCATCGACGACAACGGCAACCTCCACGAAGACAGCATCGAGGCCATTGCCGCCCTTGGCATAACCCGTGGCTGCAACCCGCCCCTCGTTGACCGCTTCTGTCCAGCCACCGACGTCACCCGGGCCGAGATGGCCGCCTTCCTGATCGCGGCCATCGGGGAACAGCCGTCGACCGCATTCACCGGGGCTTTCCCCGATGTTCCGGCAGGGCAGTGGTACACGGGTTACGTGGAGCGGCTCAAAGAGCTCGGCATCACCACCGGAAACGCCGACGGGACCTACGGTCCCGACCGACCAGTGACACGGGCGGAGATGGCCGTGTTTCTCAACCGCGCCTTCGAGCTGGGGCTACCAGCGGCAGGGGCTGTCTTCGAAGATGTCCCGGCCGATCAGTGGTACGCCCAGGCCGTCGAAGCGATTCGCCTGGCGGGCATCACCACGGGTTGTTCTGCCGCTCCGAGCCTGTATTGCCCGATCGACCCGGTGAAGCGAGACCAGATGGCTACTTTCGTGGCCAGAGCTTTGGGGCTCTGAAGAGGGTTTGAGGTTTGAGGTCGGAGGTGTGAGGTTCGAACCTCGAACATTGACTCGATAGGGAGGCTTACGTTGAGTGACATTTCTTTCGATGGCCGCGTGGCAGTTGTCACCGGTGGCGGCGGCGGGCTGGGCCGGTCCTACTCGCTGGAGCTTGCCCGGCGCGGCGCTCGCGTCGTCGTCAACGATCTGGGCGGCTCAGTCGACGGGAGCGGGGCAGGAACAAGGGCGGCCGACGCAGTGGTCGAGGAGATCAAGACGGCAGGCGGCGAGGCTGTCCCTAACTACGACTCGGTATCGACCCCCGAGGGCGGTGAGGCAATCGTTACTGCCGCGGTAGACGCCTTCGGGACGGTGGACATCGTCATCAACAACGCTGGCATCCTGCGGGACAAGAGCTTTTCCAACATGACCCTCGAAGACCTGCACGGTGTTCTCGACACTCATCTCAAGGGTGCCTTCTACGTGTCGATGCCCGCGTTCAAGGTGATGAAAGACAAGGGTTATGGACGGTTCGTGCACACGTCGTCCAACTCTGGTTTGTTCGGGAACTTCGGGCAGGCCAACTACGGCGCCGCCAAGATGGGCCTGGTCGGCCTTTCCAATGTCCTGGCGATCGAGGGCGCCAAATACGGGATCCAATCCAACGTGATCGGTCCGGTGGCGAGAACCCGGATGACCGAACAACTGCTCGGCCCCCTGGCCGGTCTGGTGGCACCGGAGCAAGTTATGCCGATGGTGGTCTTTCTCGCCTCGGAGGCCAACCCGCACACCCACGAGATCTTCACCGCCGGCGGAGGGCGCTACGGGAGGATTTTCATCGGGACCAACCCGGGATGGTTTGCCGGTCCGAAGGTGGTGCCCTCGGTCGAGGAGATCGAGGCCAACATCGACCAAATCCGCGACGTGTCGTCCTACGAGATCCCGGGTAGCTCCAACGATGAGATCATGATCATCGCCCGGAACCTCGGAGGCTGATCGGTGCCGATCGATGCGGGCAAGGTGGTCGGGGCCAGGCTGCCCGACCTGGAGACGTCTTGGGACGAGGCGCGAGTGATTCTCTACCACCTGGGTGTCGGGGCGGGTGATCCCCCGACGTCGGAGACGGAACTCTCCTACTGCTACGAGCCGAACCTCAAGGTTTTGCCGAGCTTTGCGACGATTCCTCCCTGCGAGGCGATGGCTCATGTTTCCGACCTGGACGGGGTCGACCTCAATCCGATGATGTTGTTGCACGGCGAGCACGAGATCGAGATTCACCGTCCGCTGCCGGTGGCTGCGACGGTGCAGACCGTCAGCCGGATCATTGGCGTCTATGACAAGGGCAAGGCAGCGTTGATCGTGGTCGAGTCGGTGTCCTCCGATCAGGCCGGACCACTCTTCACGAACCGGGCATCGATTTTTGCTCGCGGGGAGGGAGGCTTTTCCGGGCCGTTACCTGACCAACCCGGTCAGGCGGCTGCGTATCGGGCGGCAGATCCGCCTGCTCGCGCAGCTGATCTAGTAGTGGAGGCGAGGACAATCCCCCAACAAGCCCTTCTCTACCGTCTCAGCGGCGACAGGAATCCATTGCATGCCGATCCAGCCTTTGCAGCTTTCGGCGGTTTCGACCGCCCGATTCTGCACGGCCTCTGCTCGTTCGGGATCGTCTGCAAGGCGGTCGTCGACCAGGCCCTGGAAGGTCGATCCAGCTCGGTGGCCTCGTATCGGGCCCGATTCGCCGGAGTCGTGTTTCCCGGCGAGACGCTGGTGATTTCTATGTGGCGGGACGCGGATCTGATCCACATCGAGGCGACAACCAGGGAGCGATCGCTGCCGGTGTTAACCAACGCCAACATTCGGATGAGGGTTTAGCCTTTTCCCATGACGACTGAAACCACGCCGGGCCCGATTGATTCAGGAACGGCGGCTTCCGGTAGCTGGGCCCGTGAGGACGAACAGCAGGTTCGCGTGAAGCTCAACCTCCTGTTGTCGCAACATGTCCCCGGATCGACATCTGCCGAGGAATTCTGGGGCCACCAATTCGATGCGGGGCTGGCCTGGATCAACTTCCCGGTCGGCCATGGAGGGCTGGGCCTGGCCCCGGGACTGCAGGGGATCATCAACGATCGCCTTACGGAGGAGAATGTTTCCCGCCTCAACGTTGCCCGCAACGTCATAGGCCACGGGATGGGAGCTCCCACAGTGGTGGCGCACGGGTCGGACCAGCAAATGGCGCGATGGCTGCGGCCGATGTTTACGGCCGAAGAGGTCTGGTGCCAGCTGTTCTCGGAGCCGGGCGCGGGCTCGGATGTGGCCGGTCTGGCGACCAGGGCGGTCAAGGACGGCGACGAGTGGATCGTCAACGGGCAGAAGGTCTGGACCACCCTGGCGCACACCTCTCGATGGGGGATGATCGTCGCCCGGACCGATCCCGATCTCCCCAAGCACCAAGGGCTGACCTATTTCATCGTGGACATGCAGCAACCCGGGGTAGAGGTGAGGCCGCTGCGCCAGATCACCGGGGAGGCGGAGTTCAACGAGGTCTACTTCACGGACGCCCGGATCCCGGACTCGTACCGGCTCGGAGCGGTGGGCGACGGGTGGCGGGTGGCGTTGACGACCCTCATGAACGAGCGGGTGGCGATCGGCTCCACCCAGTTGCCAAGGGGCGGCGGGGCCATCGCCGAAACCACCGCGGTTTGGATCGAAAAAAGCCTGACCGATCCTTACCTGCGGGACGAGATGATGAAGTTGTGGTGCGAGGCCGAGGCACTGCGTCTCACGGGGATGCGGGCCAATCAGGCCCGGGCTCTTGGAACCCCGGGGCCCGAGGGGTCTACGTCAAAGCTGCACTGGGCCGATCTCAACAAACGAATCTCCTCTTTCACCGTCGACCTGATGGGCGCCGAAGGGATGTTGTTGCCCGAGGGATATCCGTTCGTCACTCCCGACGAAGCCGGTGCCGGCCGATTGACCCGTCAGAAGAGCTTTCTCCGCGCCCGGGCGAACTCGATCGAGGGCGGCACCTCCGAGATCATGAAGAACATCCTCGGCGAACGGGTCCTGGGCCTCCCCGGCGAGCCCCGGGTAGACAAGAACGTCCCGTGGAAGACGGTCCCGCGGTAGGAGCGTGGTGCGTGGTGCGTAATGCGTCAGGAAGCGCGGCCGTCTTCCGTCTGGGATTTGAACGCACCACGCAGAACGCATAACGCACCACGCTCTTACGCCGCTATCTCTACCGGCGTTCCCAGTTTCACCAGATCTGCCAGCTGAGCGGCTATCTCGTTGGGGACTCTCACGCAGCCGAGCGAGACCGGCTCGCCGATGCTGGCAGGACGGTTGGTGCCGTGGATTCCGATGATCCCGTTGCCGCCGTTGAACTCCGTGATGGTGTCCGAGAAGGCCGAGATTCCTAAGGCGAAAGGACCCCAGGGACCGGTCGGGTCGGCCAACTCGACGATATCGGTCACGAAGTAGCTGCCGGTTGGCGTCGGGTTGTGCGGTGAACCCACTGCCACTTCGGTTTCCAACACGACCTCGTCGCCTTGCTCGAGACGAAGCCGGCGATCGGACAGATCCACGAAGATCGCGTAGTCGAGAACGGCAAGATCGAGGGCGGTTGCCCGCACCCATCCCGTCGAGCCGTTGGGCCTGATGGGGAGGGACACCTCGACCCAGCCGTCGACCGGCCCGGACTCGACCAGAAACACACGGGGGGATCCAAGGGTCGTGGAGGGCTTGAGGACATAGGAAGGTGCCGCCAGCTCGGGTCTGTCGAAGATCTCGACATC